>JALLOP010000067.1 GCA_027718005.1 Patescibacteria group bacterium AH-259-L07
AGGGCTTTTTGTTTTTTGAACAGTTTGGTCAGGTTCAACCTGGCAGTTTAGTTCCAAAAAGATTTTCCAATGCTTTCTCAATGTTAGGAAAGAGAAATTTGTATCCAAAATTGTTGAGTTTTCTTGGATACACCTTTTGACTTGCTAAAACAACGCTTGCCAGATCATTTAAAACAAGCTTTAAGGCCAATTTAGGTACGCGCAAATATGCAGGCCTTTTCAAAACTTTGGCCAAAGCATTTGAAAAGCCTTTGTTTCTAATCTGCTGAGGCGAACATGCATTCACTGGCCCAGCAATAGCCTTATTTTCTAGAGCAAATATATAGACACCAACAATGTCAGCCATATGGATCCAGGGGAACCATTGGCTGCCACTTGCAATCGGGCCGCCAAGACCTAACTTATATATCGGCAGAATTTTTCTCAAAAATCCTCCATGCCCGAGGACAGGAGCGGTTCTAATTTGCACGGTCCGAAGACCACATTTCTCGGCTTCGCGAGCTTGTTTTTCCCAATCAATACACACATGAGCGAGAAAATCTTTGCCAGGAGTTGCGGATTCATCAAGTTTATCCTCTCCCCTATTGCCATAAAATCCAACAGCTGAAGCAGAGATCAAAACGTTTGGCTTTTGACTCAAGGTACTAATGGCAGATACGAGATTTCGTGTTCCTGTAATACGACTATGATAAATTGCACGTTTTTTGCGCTTGCTCCACCGTCCAAAAATATTGGTTCCTGCCAAATGGATAACTGCATCAACATCTGCGAAAACCTCATCAGGTATCTCAGATTGAACTAAATTAATATCATAAAAGGCGACCTGCTTTTGTTTCGGAGCATGACGATCTATGATAGTAACCTCGTATCCTTTTTGTAATAACGCGGCAGTAAGGTTTTGTCCAATAAACCCTGAACCGCCAGTTATCATAACTCTCATGGTTCTAATTTTAGCATACTATAACACAACAATCTATGCGGTCCGACCGCGTAGATTTACTTATATAAAATGGACCTTATGTGGCCTGCCGATATGCTCCCTGGCGGTGTCTAATATCAATAACATAAACAACAAGCTGCTTTTTGTAAATCACATAAATTATTCGATAGGGCCAAACATGAAGAGAAAGCTTGCCTTTTAGCTCTCCTCTCAGCGGTTTTCCTAAATAAGGATTCTTCCCTAGTTTTGTCAAGGCAACCAATATTCTTTGTTTATATCTTTTATCTAATTTCTGTAGATCTTTTTGCGCCTTTTTTCTTAAAACTACCTGATAGTCCATCTTACTTCTTTGATTTATCAGCCAAAACAAACCCTTCTTTTTCTAAAACTTCTTCTAGGGTGACATATTCACCCCTTTTAAATTCCTTTTCTGCTTCTTCAATATCCTTTGCCAAATCAGGAAAATCTTGCATTACCTCTAAAGTTTCTCGCCAAGACTCAAATTCTTCGGCAGACATCATCACGGCCCGAGGCTCACCATTTAAGGTAATCGTATATGTCCGATTAGGCTTATCAATATCTTTAAGAATCTTAAAAAACTCCTTCCTGACTTCAGTGGCCGGCATAGTTGTTTTGATTCTTTTAGGCATAAATTTTTTGTTACTATTTTAGTAGTATGTACATTATAATGTACATTTATACAAATGTCAAGTATGCGGATGTGGATAACTTTTATCCCCAACGACCAAGTATTGACGGATTTTTAAGGTGTTGTATAATTATCATGTAATTACGTTCATTCCACAATATGGAGGGAGTAATGAAAAAAGTTTTTGGTTTCACGTGTATTACTCTTATGGGAGTAGGATTTGGAGTGATAATTAGCGTACTTACGCTATTCGTAGCACGGATCGTATGGGAGCCAGAGAGATTTGCGGAATTTCTGCCTATTATTCAATTCTTAAACACATACCAAATAGTTCCAGTCTCTGGCGTCTTCATGCTTTTAGGATTCGTCGGCCTTTTTCTCGTAAAACCATCAATTTATCCATTCGGCAGATAGAATTTTCTGTGCCAATACTAACCACAAAAGCCCCACCAAGTGAGGGCTTTTTTGTTTTTCAACCTCCTAACAGGTCCGACCTGTTAAGGGGTTTTAGTGATGGAGCGTTCGACAAATTGGCTAATAACTACTGCAATAATTACAATGGCGAGATACATAAATAAAAGTGATAAAAACGATAAAGAAACATCTCTCAGTATTCCTAATACAAACGCACTATACCATGAAGTAAGTGATATTGCGCCAAGCGCAAACGCAAATCTGCGTAAATACAAAAGCTCGCCTTTTCTATGGTCATGTTTTTGTTTAAACGAAATATGAATAAGTTTGGGAGAAATTAAAAGATTTAAAAATGCGCCATTTATAATAATGACAAGGACGACCAACATTTTGACTAAAAACTTTGAAGATCGGATTAATTCTTGTGCCTCTGGCAAATATAAGCCGAAGCCGGTTAAAATGATAAATCCTAACGTAAACCATATGACCTGTGAAAGGGTATGAAGCACAGCTGCTTCTTGAGAAGATATACGAAAATCTTTTAAAAACTTAAAAAAGAAAACATCTGATATTGTCGCTCCACCTAAACCAATCGCCATACCTAACAAATGAAGAATAGTAATAAACTCATGATTTTTATCTAAAATTGAAATAAAACCAAACTTTGATGCGGCAAGAGCAAGAACAAAAATACTCGTACAAAAACCAGCTGAAATTAAACACCAACTACACCACTGTCTAATACTAAACACTTGAAGAAATGTAAGATACAATGAAAACAAAAATGCTATAATGGTAATCCCTAAAACTAAAAAAACAGTAAATGGTGTTACCACGACAGAATATACTAAAAAAAGCCCGTAGCTAAGTGCGATAATACCATAATATACCATGCCCAGAAGCTCGATAGGGATGCCTAAAAATCGTGAATACTCACTATAAATTACTTCTTCACATTTTCCGCCCATGGGACAAACCACTGCTTGTTTCAGCCGCTTTTTATGATAAATATAAAATGAAAGGGAAAATCCAGAAAATGCAATAAAAATTAAAACAATGTGTAACAATAAGTTCATAGTATTTGCATTATACTATAAATATAGTATCATGAAAACATGATATTATTAAGCGGGATTCAGCCAACCGGAAGGCTTCATATTGGCAACTATTTAGGAGCTATACAAAACTGGCCAGAATTTCAAAAAAAATATACCAGCTTATTTTGTATTGTTGACTACCATGCTATCACGGTTTATCAAGACCCTAAAAGACTAAAACAAAATATTTATGAAGCTGCAGCCCTTTTATTCGCTGCAGGCATTGATCAAAAAAAATCTATTGTATTTGTGCAATCTCATATCAGCGCCCATACTGAACTTGCCTGGATTCTTAATTGTATTATGCCTATGGGCTGGCTCGAGCGCATGACACAATTCAAAGACAAATCACAAAAACAAGGAAAAGAACGAGTTGGCGTTGGACTTTTTGACTATCCTGCGCTTATGGCCTCGGATATTCTACTCTACAACGTGGATGTTGTACCGGTTGGTGAAGATCAAAAACAGCATGTTGAGCTCACCCGAGATATTGCAGGGCGTTTTAATAAACTCTATGGCAAAACATTTAAACTGCCCAAAGCTATAATCCCCGAAACTGGCGCACGTATTATGGGACTTGATGATCCAGATAAAAAAATGAGCAAATCTGAAAAAACGTATGGGCATGCAATTTACCTTCTTGATTCACCTGATGATATACGGAAAAAAATTATGAGCGCAACGACAGATTCGTTACGAAGTATTCGCTTTGATAAAAAACGTCCCGGGATATACAATCTTTTGACCTTATATGAGCGATTCTCTGGAGATTCGCGAAAAGATATTGAGAAACGATTTCAGGGTAAAGGATATGCTAAGTTTAAACAAGAACTTGCAGACATTATTATTGAAGGATTACGTCCGCTTCAAAATAAATATAAAGAGCTCACTGCTAATAAAAATGATATTGATACGTTAATTAGACAAGGCGCTGACAAAGCACGACCAATGGCAGAAAAAACATTGCGACTCGTAAAAACCAAAATGGGACTTTTATAAAGATTGTCATTCCGCGCTTCGCACGGAATGAAAAAAAGAAAGGATAAAAAAACAGGCGATTTTACTCGTCCTCTTCTTTTAATGAGTGTTTCCGAGGATCGCGAAGCATAAGCATATCTTTAACAACTTCGAAATAATTTTTACCATGCCATCCTGATAACAACCTCCCAAAAGTAAATGCGCTCACAACTGCCACTATCAAACCGCCGACTATTTGAAAAAAGTTTATTATCTCAAATATCTGATGCTTAAAAATTACAACAATCCCTGCAATACCCATTGCAAGCCCCGCTACCATACCTATGGCAAGTAATACAAATACTGTCTCGGATGGTCTCGCTTCTTGCTTCTCTTTTTGCTCTTGACTCATCGTTCTCCTCCTAGAATAAAGTGAAAGAACAATTTCTATATTTAGGATGACAAATGTTTTAAAAAAAGTCAACCCCCCCCGAGACTTGTCTTGTTATTTACAAGTTAAAACTAGACAAAAATCAGCGAATTTAAAAGTTAAAAGTAGACGGTTTCTATGCTAATAATCAGGACACGGTGATTGACGCTGTTTTAGGCGAGCATACTAAACCGTTGAGTTATGGAATATATTTAACCTTATAAAAGGATATTATAGGGGCAAAATTGTGGCATACAGTCTATTTTATTGGCTCTTAGAAGATAAAATAAATGATTTGTCCAGTGTTCGCTTTTAACTTTTATCTAACAGAGAAAAAGTAACAAAAAACGGGTAGAAAACTATCCCGTTTTTGGTTGAAGTTTACGATTGATCAGCACCACGGAGAGACAGCAGAGACCTATGTAGATACCTGCCATGAGCGCATTAAACCAGATACAGTCAGGAGAATACATAGAAGTGATAATCGTCCCTCCTTTAGTTTCAATGATGGCTCCAAGAGATGCCACTCCGTGAGAACCGGCCGCATACACCCAGAAGGCAAGAGCCGAAAAGAGCGAATCAGCTGTTCTTGCTTTTAGTCCTGGAATTATTCTCCACACAAGAAACCATAGTATGCCAAGGGCAAAAAAGCCCATACTCATCTGAAACCAGACCATGTGTGAAGCATTACGGAACTCAATGCCCCAAAACACAACAGGATCCATATCTTCCTCCTTGCTTTTTTGATTGTGAAGATCTTTGTGATTTTATATTAGTATAGCAAAAAAACCACTTTTGTCAAGCCTGTTCGATGTTCATATACATATCCACTTTCTTAAGTTTAATTTTTGTGCCCAGCCAGTGATTTGCTGCGGTTTGAAACTTTTCTGTTTTATCAGAAACAAAAAACTGATGACGAGATCCTTTTTTAAGCATCTTTTCTATATCTCTATGCTGATCTATATATTTTTTTACAACTTTTGCAACTTCTTCGCCCGGATCTATAATAGTAACGTTCTTGCCGACTTTGAGGGAAATAAGTTTTTTCAAAAATGGGTAATGCGTGCATGCTAAAATTAAGGTATCAATTTGTTTCAATCGCAAGGGATGCAAATATCGCTTTGCAATCATTTTTGTTTCTGGCTTTTTTATCCAATTTTCTTCAACTAACGGCACCAACAGCGGCGCTGGTCTGGTAAATACCTGTATTTTTTTATCTGCTTTATGTAGTAATTTTTCATAGATTTTTGAATTAATCGTAGCACGCGTACCAATAACTCCTACCCTCTTATTCTTCGTTGCTTTTACCGCGGCGCGCACCCCTGGATTTACCACTTCAAAAATAGGAACATTGTATTTTTTCTTTAAGTCATCTACGGCAACAGCAGAAATAGTATTGCATGCCACCACAATTATTTTTGCGCCTTTATGTAATAAAAAATCAGTAGCTTGAAATGCATACCGTTTAATCACCTCTTTTCCTCTATCGCCATACGGCGCACGCGCCGTATCACCAATATATAAAACTTGATATCTGTTTAAGTACTCAAATATCTTTTTTACAACCGTTAATCCTCCAATGCCTGAATCAAAAATCCCAATCATGCCAAAAATTATTCTTTAATAATCTTTTTTATCTCTTTTAATTTTTCTTCAGCAAATTTTTTATTATCTGCCTCTATTACGATACGCAATAATGGTTCGGTATTTGAAGGCCGTGCATTAAACCACCACTTGTCAAGCTCTACGGTCAGGCCGTCGAGTCGATCTTGTCTCCCCTGTGAATACTTTTTTGCCAACTTTTCAATCGCACCTTCACGATCTTTAATTTTAAAATTAACCTCGCCAACCTTATGATAGCGTTGCAGTGGCTTAATGAGCTCGGACAAAGGTTTACCAGATTGAGATAAAATTGTTAACATGGTCAACAGTGTGAGGATCCCGCATTCAGCATAAAATGTATCTTTATATGTAATATGCCCTGATATCTCGCCGCCCACAATCGCTTTATTCTTTTCAGCTGCCTGCTTCATAAACCCGTGTCCGGTCCTGCTTCTTACGGGCTTGCCGCCGCACTCATAAATTATCTCGGGCACTGCTCGTGAGCACGTTAAATTATATACTACTGCAGATCCCGGGCTCTTCTTTAAAAAATATTTTGCAAAGAGCGCAACGATCATATCGCCCCCCAGCGTATTTCCTAATTCATCAACAAAAATAGTTCGGTCACCATCTCCATCGAGCGCTAAACCAAAATCTGCCTTATTCCTCACCACTGCTTTTTGTAAATCAAATGTATTTTCTATTATTAGTGGATCAGGCGGATGATTGGGAAACGTACAATCTAGATCACAATACAAGCAAATTAAGTCAATTGGTATTTTTTCTACCAATTCCCTAATAGCTATTGATCCCATGCCATTGCCTGCATCAACAACCACTTTCATTCTTTTAATGTCATTCATATCAACCAATGATAAAACATACTGTACATACTCGGGAATAATATCGCGATGAATAATCTTCCCTGGTTTTCTTGCTTTTTCAAACTCTTGCTCTATTACCATTTTCTTAATTTGAGGAATGCCCCAATCTCCTGAAAGAAATTCTGGCCCATATGAGAGCATCTTAAGGCCATTCCAAGCAGGAGGATTATGACTCGCGGTTAGCATGGCGCCGCCTTCACGCTTTAAATAATTAGGGGCAAAATACAAAATATCAGTTGACACCAGGCCAATATCTATAACATCTGCTCCTTGCTCAATCACGCCTTGAGTAAATGATTTAAATAACGAAGGAGAAGATGTGCGTGCATCTCTCCCTACTACAATTCTTACTGATGAGTGAGGGATTTTAAAATGGGAGCTTAAAAATAAGGCAAAAGCTGCCCCGATTTTATACGCAGTATATTCATTTAAATGATTCGGGTAAATACCTCGAATATCATATGCACGAAAAATTTGTGGATAAATTTTACTTGACATAAATGTAACAATTATACAATTTAGCTTATCAAAATCATCACTTTTTCGCAATAACAATTATATTCCCTCGTGCACAATAACTCTTAATAACCTTAAAACCAGCTTTTTTAAGTAACCTTTTTAATTCAGAACGCGTAAATGTATGATAATACCGCTTTATATCGCGATCTGGCAACTGAAACGGGATAAAGACATCTTTGAAGTCTAGTCCTTTTAATCTGTGACCAAAAATCATAGGCCATGTATGATACTTGAAAAGCAGGCCAGTTTGATAAAGATTCCATACCGTAATAATTAAAAACCCACGCGGCTTAAGAATATTATAACAATTTTTTAAGACTCTTGCGCGAAGCTTTTTGGAGGGAATATGATGTAAAAAAGCAATAGCAAAAATCACATCAAATTCCTCACTTGGGAACCGAGTTCCCAAGTCAAGAGCATCTCCAATGATAAAACGCGGCTTGTTAAATTGTTTAATTGTTAAATTGTTAAATTGCTTTTGGGCTATTTCAATCAACTTCTCAGAATTATCAATACCAACATATTCTACATTTTTACCTTTAAATAATTCTAACAATCTGCCATTGCCGCAACCTAAATCTAAAACCATATCGCCGTCTTTGACATATTTAATGAGTGAAGTGAGTTCAGGCCAAATATATTGCCGTGTACCAGAAAACTTTTCTGCTATTTCTTCCCAGT
>JALLOP010000068.1 GCA_027718005.1 Patescibacteria group bacterium AH-259-L07
CCAGAGGGCGGAAGCCCTATGGAGAACATAGTTCCGACTCTATCGGAACAGGCTCGCGAGCATTGGCGAGCGACTATGTTCATATTGCATACATCCCGCGAGATAATTTTTATCATGAACAATGGTATTTAGATAGAATACAAGCGCCGCAGGCATGGGATTTAACAAAGGGTGGAAGCGAAGATGTTGTTATTGCTGTTTTAGATACAGGCGTAGATGTTAACCATCCTGACTTAAAAGATAATATATGGATAAATGTTGATGAAATACGGGGCGATGGCATAGATAATGATAATAATGGGTATGTTGATGATTATTATGGGTGGGATTTTGTACGCAACAGTCCTGATCCACGGCCTAAGTTTGATGAGTCATATACTGAAAATGGCATTCATCATGGCACCTTGGTTGCTGGAATTGCAGCAGCGGTAGGAGATAATGTTGAAGGAGTGGTCGGTCTTTCATATAAAAGCAAGGTTATGCCGTTGCGCGTTTTAAATAGTGAAGGTAATGGAAGCGTAGATCATGTAATTAAGGCAGTGAATTATGCTATTGATAATGGGGCAAAGATTATTAATTTAAGTTTTGTGGGAACCAGTAAAAGCTATTTTTTAAGTGAGGCACTACGCTTAGCATGGCAAAAAGGGATTTTAATTGTTGCTGCAGCAGGGAATGAAACGGCTGGTCAGCCAACTGACTTAAATAAGACCCCCAATTATCCTATTTGTTTAGATAAAGATGAGGATGAGAATTTCATTATTGGCGTAGCTGCGGTTGATAGCGCAGATAAAAAAGCAATTTTTTCTGATTATGGGAAGAATTGTGTTGATATTTCTGCTCCAGGGACACGGATCTATGGTACGTTGGTATATAGCCCTTCGTATGAGAATTATAATGAATATTACGGCGGATATTGGTCAGGGACTTCAATTGCCGCACCATTAGTTTCTGGTCTTGCCTCATTAGTGTTTGCGATTAACCCTTTGTTTTCTCATAAGCAAGTGCAAGATTTTATTCTATCTCAAGCCGATGATATTGATGCAAAAAATCCTGACTATTTTGGGCAGTTGGGGAGCGGAAGAATTAACGCGTATAAGACGGTGAAGCATGCACATGAGCAGTTAGGAGGGTTGCCTCAATCATATTATATTATCACTGGCGCTGGGTTTGGCGGCGGGCCGCATGTACGCGTGTTTGACTCTGCTGGATTGCCGGTAAGCAGTTTCTTTGCCTATGACGAGCGGTTCTCAGGCGGCGTCTCAGTTGCCTCAGGTGATGTTGACGGTGATGGCAAAGATGAGATTATCACCGGTGCAGGTCCAAGTGGTGGGCCCCATGTGAGAGTATTTGATTTATATGGGCAGCCAAAAGGCAGTTTCTTTGCCTATGACGAGCGGTTCTCAGGCGGCGTCTCAGTTGCCTCAGGTGATGTTGACGGTGATGGCAAAGATGAGATTATCACCGGTGCAGGTCCAAGTGGTGGGCCCCATGTGAGAGTATTTGATGGGGAGGGTAATGTAAAGTTTCATTTTTTTGCGTTTAATAAAAACTTTTTTGGAGGCATTCGTGTCTCTTCAGGCGATGTTGATGGTGATGGCAAAGATGAGATTATTACCGGCGTAGCTTCAGGCGCTTCCTCATATATTAGAGTGTTTAATACTGAGTTTTTATTATTGCGTCTACAGTTTTTAGCATATGATAAAGATTTTTATTATGGAGCCACCATTGCAGCGGCTGATTTTGATGGGGATGCATCTGTTGAGATTATTGCGGGGCCACGGAAAAACAAAGAGCCGCAGATTCGCGTGTTTGACTTTTGGGGGAATCAATTATCTCAGTTTTATGCATATGCGCGCCAATTTAGGGGAGGCGTAAATCTTGCTACCATGAGAACAGAAGGATACTAGATTTATGATTTAAGAATTAAGAATTATGACAAAGTCTGAAATACGTAAAGACTATTTTCTAGATAAATATGTGATTATAACGCCTAGCCGTAGTAAACGGCCGCGTGGTGTTATGGCAAAAACAACATTTGAAAGAACAGGCGAGTGTCCGTTTTGCCCAGCGCATGTAGAGAAAAATCTTGTTGTCAAATCATATCCTTCGAAAGACAAAACGTTTCCGTGGTCTATTATGGTATTAAAAAATAAGTATCCGGTTGTCACATACGATAATGATAAAGCATATGGAGAGCACGAGGTGCTTATTGAGACGCCGCGTCATGGTGAAGAGTTGTCTCAGTTAAGCGTTTCAAGAATTGTTGCAATACTTGAGGCGTTTAAAGACAGGACAAGAGAGATAAGTAAAATTAAAAATATTGACTATATTTTGATTTTTAAAAATGAAGGAGGAAAAGCAGGCGCGACACTTGCACATGCGCATTGCCAAATTTTTGCATCTCAGCTTTTGCCACCAGACTTATCTCAAGAGTTTGCGGCAATGGAGAAGTATCATCGTACTCATCGTCGGTGCCCGTATTGTGATATTATAATTAAAGAAGAGAAAAGTTCTCGTAAAATTTATGCCGATGAATATATTATTGCATTTGCGCCGTATGCATCCCAATATCATTATGAAACATGGATTTTGCCGCGGCGGCATGTTGATAATATTGTTGGGTTCAAGAGTGAAGAAACAAAGTATTTCGCAAAAGTGTTAAAGGGTATTTTAGAAAAAATTTATAATAAAGGACTTTCATATAATTTTTTTCTTCATCAGGTTATCTCGAAACAGAATCAACATTTTTATTTAAAAATCCAGCCGCGTGAATCAGTCTGGGCTGGTATAGAGCTGGGGTCAGGTATTGTGGTAAATTCTATCGCACCAGAAGAGGCTGCAAAGTATCTGCGATCAAAATAACAATTAAACAACTTAACAACTAAACAATTAGAGACTTTTCGCTTTTGTTAAATTGTTAAAGCGAAGCGCTTGTTATGTTGCTAAATTGATTTATATGAAATTATCATGGAAAAAAATAACATCATTACCCTCCCATGTCTTAGAAAAAGATACCGAAGAGGTAGAGGTAGTTTATAAAGAGACAAAAAAAGAAAAACAAAAGTTTTCTCGTAAAAAGAAAGATAAGGAAGAAAAACAAAAGTTTTCTCGTAAAAAGAAAGATAAGGAAGTAGCGCCAGAAGAATGGCTGCCTGAATCGAATCAAGGACAGTTAGTGGTTGATATTTATGATGATGAGGAGAAAAATATCCTCGTGCTTCAATCAACAATTGCAGGAGTAAAATCTGAAGCTCTTGATATTACGGTTGAACCAGATTTAATTGTTATCCGAGGGAAGCGGGAAAAAGAAAAAATCAAGGAATCACACCATTATTATTATCAAGAATGTTTTTGGGGAAATTTTTCTCGTACCTTAGTACTGCCCGTTCGTATTGTGCCAGACAAAGTAAAGGCAAGTTTAAAAAACGGAATTCTAACGGTTATCCTGCCAAAGGCAGGTGAGGATAAGGGTGGCGAAAATATAAAAGTAGAGTAATATGTCCCGCCATATTAATTTGATGAAAACAGAAAAGAAAAAAGTATCTGCTCAAAAGCGGATTATTTTCTATTTTGTAATGATTATAATTATTATTGGTGGATACTTTTTTGTTTTTGATACAATCTATGCTTCTGCTATTTATCCTGGTATATATTGTTGCAATGATTTTTCATTGAGCGGTTTAGGGCCAGAAGAAGCCAGGACGTTATTAGAAATATTTATTGAAGGAGTTGATTCAAATGGGTACACATTTTACGCAAACACAGAATTAGGAGAAAAAAAAGCAACTATTTATCCTAATTTAATTGCGCCTGCTGATCCAGATTTAAGTAGATCATTGATCCATTTTAATATTGAAGCAACCATAGAGAATGCCTATGCAGTAGGCAGAGAAGGAAATATTTTTCAACGAACATTTAAAAAAATATCAAGCATTGCGTCAAACAAAAAACTTGATTTGATAGTAGTTGTAGAAGAGCAAGAGATACAACAAATGTTGCAAGTTCAATTTAAAGAATTAGAAAAACCCGGAGAAAATGCCCATATTGTTATCTCTGATTCGGGTCTTGGCTTAGAGCCAGAAGTTATTGGTTTTGTGCTAAATTATGAGTATGCCATTACGTCTCTTAAACATAATTTAGAACAGTTTAGGTCTGATGATATTCAGATTCCTATAGTGGTGCAAGAACCAGGCATAAGCCATGAAGAAGCTTTGGGCGTGTTTGTCTTAGCGCAGGAAGTATTTAATAGGGGACCATATGTGGTGTCATATCAAGATAAAATATGGGAAATAGAGAAAAAAGACGTTGGTCAGTGGCTTGAGTTTGGGCGTGATAATGTAGGTTTTATAAAACTAAAATTTAGTTTTGAGCATGTTTATCAGTATTTAAATACAATTGCCCAAGAAATAAATATTGAGCCGCGCGAGCATCATATTGTTATAGAAAATGACAGGGTTAAGAATTTTGAAGTGGGCGCGCCAGGTTTAGCGCTTAATATAGATAAAAGCATCCACGTTATTGAGAACGCCGTTTTAAGTGATAAAAAAACTGAAAATATTAATTTAGTAGTAGAAACAACAGAGCCAGCATCACTGCCTGAAGACGTTGATAATCTTGGTATTAAAGAGCTTATTGGCCGAGGTATTTCTAATTTTAGCGGAAGTCCGAAAAATAGACGGCATAATATTAGAGTAGGCGCAGAAAAATTGCACGGTATTTTAATTGCTCCAGATGAAGAATTTTCTTTAATTGAAGCATTGGGAGATATTGATAAAGAAGCAGGATATGTTCCCGAGTTGGTAATTAAAGGTGATAGAACGGTCCCTGAGTATGGTGGTGGTTTGTGTCAAATTGGCACCACCACGTTTCGCGTGACCCTTAATGCAGGCCTGCCTATAACTGAGCGGCGTAATCATTCGTATCGGGTGGCATATTATGAACCAGCTGGTATGGATGCGACTATTTATCTTCCCAATCCTGATTATCGGTTTATCAATGATACAGACTATCATATTTTGATCCAAACAAAAATACAAGGAGATGAATTGATTTTTGAATTTTATGGGACGTATGATGGGAGAATAGTTAAAACTGAAGAGCCTGAGGTTTATAATATTGTTGATCCAGGTCCGCCCCGATATATTGAAACTGATAAATTGTTACCAGGAGAAAAGAAAAAAGTTGAGTCCTCGCATTTTGGCGCTACTGCTAAACTTAAAAATACAATTGTCTATGCCAATGGTATTGAGCGCGTTGATCTTTGGCGCAGTTATTATAAACCATGGCCAGAAGTATGGATGGTAGGGAAAAAAATTCAAGATAACAACTTAACAACTAAACAATTAAACAAAGAAGAATAATTAATGTTATATTGTTATTTTGTTAAATTGCTAATTTGATTTTATGAAAGGGCAGGCGGTTAAGATTAAAAAAATAACTATTGTTATATTATGGGTGAGAGAAATTTTTTAAATTTCTGCACGTTGTTTGTCGCCGTGGTTATTATTCAGTCATTACATATGGTTGAACATATCGCTCAGGTAATTCAAAAATTTTGGTTAGGGTGGGAAGAAGCACATGGACTTATAACAGTACTTGATTTTGAATGGGTGCATTTTGTGTACAACGGCGTATTGTTTTTCATGCTTTCTGTTTTACTTTTCACCTATTCGTATTTCCTTCGGAGACGGGGTACTGCACTTTTTTCTGCTTTTAGTGCCGGCACGGCGCTCCAGGGCTTTCATATGATATTGCATACGGGGAGTCTTATTCAATATCTTCAGAGAGGCTTTACCCATGGAATACAAGATCCTTCCTCAATCTTACGTCATTTTTTGCTGAATATCGCCGTGCTTACCCTTATTATAATTCCATTCATTGGTCTTCGCGTGTATCGCTGTTGGTTGCCTGTAAAGAAAAATCTGAGATTGTGAGAGGAATAGAATACAGCAAAGCGGGGCATAGTATCACGAAGCTGCGACTATTAAATACGGACTGATTCTCTCCTTCTGTAGAATAAGTTTTAATATTGTCCACAATTCGCAGTTTTAACTAAAGGGTGAGGTAGGTCCTCGCTTTTTGGGTTGACGAAGAGCAAAAATTTTGATACTCTTCTATAGAAGTATATACGTAGTGAAATAATATGAACCCCGTTAGAAATCTCTAGTTAACTAGATTTCTGAAAGGGGATAAAATAATTTAATTCATAGTAATTTCTAACGGGATGAATATAACCGAACTTGCCAGACGATTAAAAATTACCCCAAACGAGCTTAAGGATGAGCTTCCAAAGCTTGGTTTTCATATTGGTCCTCGTGCGATTCAAATTCCTGATAAACAAGCCAGGCAAGTAATAGATCTCTATAGACAAAAAAAAGAAAAAGAACAGGCCCTAGAAAAAGCTAAGAAAAAAATTGTACAAAAAAAAGAAAAAGAAGAGGAAAAAGAAAAAAAAGAGGAAAAAATAGTAAGGATTTCATCGACGATTCAAGTATATAAGCTTGCAGAAAAATTAAATTTACCCGTGGTTACGGTGATGAACGAATTGATTAAAAACGGGGTACTATCGAGCGTTAATGAAAATCTTGATTATGAAATAGCAGCCATTGTTGCACAAAATCTTGGGTTTTCTGTTGAAAAAGGAGAAGAAGAGGAGAAAGAAACAGGTACCCTGGTTAAGCAAAAATTTCAACAAGCACTTAAGAGCACAGACAAAAAAGAGCTCCGTCCGCGTGCTCCGGTTGTGGTGGTAATGGGCCATGTTGACCATGGCAAGAGCTCAATCTTGTCAGCAATTCGTGAAATTGACATGATCTCCCGTGAAAAAGGAGGCATTACGCAGCATATTGGTGCGTATTCAGTTACAAAAAATGACCACGAAGTTACTTTTATTGATACGCCTGGTCATGAAGCGTTTGAAAGCATGCGCGCGCGCGGGGGCGAGGTAGCTGATATTGCCACTCTTGTTATCTCAGCTGATGACAAGATTCAGCCGCAAACTCTAGAGTCAATTAAGGTTATACAAAATGAAGGATTGCCATTTATTGTAGCAATTAATAAAATTGATAAGCCAGATGCAGACGTAGAAAAAATAAAAAAAGAATTATCTGAAATTAATTTGACTCCTGAAGATTGGGGGGGCAAAGTTATTACGATCCCTGTTTCGGCCAAGACAAAACAAGGAATAGAAGATTTGTTAGAGATGATAAATTTAGTGGCTGAGATGCATAAAGATACATTGGTAACAAATCCGAATGGCACGCTTATTGGTACGGTAATTGAATCGTATCTTGATCATGGCTATGGACCAGTAGCAACGTTAATCCTTTATAATGGGACCTTGCGAAGAGGAGAAAATGTGATTATTGATTCCAGCTATGGCCGTATCCGTTCTATTAAAGACCAGTGGGGCAAATCTCTTGAGAGCGTAGGGGCAAGCATGCCGGTTCAAATTTTTGGGCTGAAAAATGTTCCGCAGGTTGGTGATATCGTAGAAGTAGTTAAAAATAATCGAGAATTTAAAAAAAGAATTAAACAGATAAGAATCAGCGCTCCGGCAATAGAGTCTTCTCAAGAGAAAGAAGTGTCAAAAGTACCTCAATTAAAGGTTATTGTGCGTGCTGATGTTTTAGGATCACTTGAGGCAATTATTCATTCATTAGAAAAATTAGAACATCCAGAGGTGAAGATTAAAGTTGTTAAAAAAGGGCTGGCTAACATAACAGAATCTGATGTTGACCTATCTCAGGCGGCTCATGCTTGGATTATTGGATTTGGAGTTGATATAGGTGCTTCTGCAAAACAATTAGCTCATGAGCTTAGATTAAAAATATCTCTCTATTCTGTTATTTATGACTTAATTCAAGAGGTAAAACAAGAAATAAATAAATTATTACCTGAAGAGGTTGAAGAAGAGGAGCTTGGGAAAGTTGAGATATTAAAAGTATTCCAGCACAAAGGCAAAGAAACCATTGCGGGAGGCAAGGTAGTTCATGGCAAGGTTATAAAAAATGTGCTTGCTCGTGTGTGGGCGGAAGGGGGACAAGAACTGAAAGGAGAAGGTGAAATTTCACAATTACAAGTTAACAAACGCGATGTAGACGAGGTAAAAGAAGGGTCAGAGTGCGGCATGAAATTTGTTGGAAATGTAGATTT
>JALLOP010000069.1 GCA_027718005.1 Patescibacteria group bacterium AH-259-L07
GTGTGTGGTTACGAACGCCACAGATCTTTAAAAGAGCGGGCGGGATATGGGAGAATATTAAAACATTTGTCTCGAGAATAGAAACTCCGTTGGTAAAATTTATTAAAACAAAAGATAGCCCGAGTGTTTATTTAATTACCGAAACCGGATTTAAACGAGGCATGTTAAATGAACGAGTGTTGGCGTCATATGGCACGCTTTCTGAAATCATTACGGTTGGCAAAGACATTATTAATGTATTGCCTGATAACTATCTTATTCGCGCATATGGAGATACACGTGTTTATTTTCTGAGTGAGAAAATAAAACGGTGGATAACCACGCCGCATGTTCTTGAAAAATTAGGATTTAGTTTTGAGGATGTGAGTGAAATAGATCCAATGGAACTAAATTTATATCCAGAAGGCAATCCTCTTTTTTAATAGAGTTTTTCGCTTGACAAAAAGTTTATCTTCAGGTATACTTATAGTATACCTGAAGATTAAATAAAAATTATGGATATCATCATTGGTCTTAAAGAATTGCGGCAAAGAATGTCAGAATGCACCCGTAAAGTAAAACAGGGTCATTCTTTTATTGTTGTGAAGCGGTCTAAGCCATTATTCAAGATCGTTCCTTTAGAGCAAGATTGGGAGGAAGTGGTGGATTTTACTAAAATTAAAAAAGGCGGCGTTGATATTAAAAAGATAGAAGAGAGGCTTTGAGAAAGCGTAGATATATTAATTTAATTGTGGTATAATATAATAAGGGTCAAAAGCAGGTATTTTTTGAGAAAAATATGAGAAAACAAGGGTTTGAAATTATTAAAGGCGGATTAACAGTTTTGTTAGCAGTTTTTATATTGTTTAGCGTGGCAAAAGCAGGAATTTTTTCGCCGCCTAGTGAGCCAGGGCCAACCATGCGGCCATTATCAGATCTGCCTACGGCAACAGAGATTTGGAATTCTGCAACACGAACGCTTACGTCTTTTGGTACGCTTGTTACTGATATTGTGGGTGGTGTTTGGAGCAAGGCAATATCAAGTTTGACTGACACGACAACCATTGGTGGCTTTATTATTGATAGACTTGGCAAAGTTGATGAGCCAATTTCTTCCCGGGCAAAATCGTCAGATATTTTATCAGATGCCACCCCATTTAAAGGCGCTGATATTAGCAATATTTTTACCAATACTTCTGATATAGAGGGAATATTATCAGGAACCGATTATGTAAGTGGAGTGAGCGCAGATGCAAGCGGTAATATATTAGAGCAGTTGGAATTTATAATGCAGAATTTAGGAGGCTATACCTATGGATCAAGCGATGCCTTGCATGTTTTAACTATTGCAAATGGGACGTATGATGCGAGCAATTTAGTTGTGAGTAATGTAAAAAGCGGCGTGAGCTTTGGTGTTAATTCTGTTGGTACATATGTAGGTTCTGGCAATTTAGCATATGGTTCTGATGACCCGGCAAAGGTTTTAACGACTGCTGAGGCAGCTGGTACATTTGATGTTTCTACTAATTTATCCAATGCAGTTATAAAAAAAGATATAACTTGGGGCGCAGCTCTTAGTTCAACTGGTACACTTACGCCAGATGGCGGCACGGCGATAGAAGCAGATTTATTTAGCGGAAAAACAGCGCATTTAACAGGAGATTGGGATTTAGATACTGGCACGCTTACACTTGCATGTGATATTAATACATTTAATGGAACAGACAATAAAGTGGTTGATGATTATGATGGAAGCGGTGATGGTACTAATCGATGGTGTATTACTGATAGCGGTGATGCAGGCGCAAGTGATATCTTATCAGGAAAAGTGGCATGGGTTGATGGCGTTGCGGTAACCGGTACGGCCTATGGAGACAGTGATCCCGTTTTTGTTTTAGGAACTGCTACAAGCGCGGGCACGGCTTTGGTTGATCTTTTTAATGGAACAGGACAAGGGATCACGGGCGGGTCTCAAGCAAATGGCGGGGTTGATGATTATAATAAGGGAGGCAGCGCGCCATCAAATAGATATTCTAAGACATGGACTGATTGTACAACTGGCGATAACTGTGGCACAGGAGATCCTAATGCTGATGCCAAAGATGACTCTACCGGCCTTATCTGGAGCAAGCCATGTGCTGGATCTGGAACCACGTGTACACCAACTGATGAAGCAAGTCCAACAAAATATACCTGGGCTGATGCAATATCAGCGTGTGCAAATATGGCAGGCTGGTCTTTGCCTCATCAAAAACAGTTTATGCAGGCATATATTGATGGTTCGTATGGAAATTTAGAAGGTGGTGAAGGTCCTGATATTAAGCGTGTATATTGGTTAGCCACCGTAAAGTCTTGGGATACAAGTGGTGTCTGGAAGGGGCATTTGTCTCGCGGTACGACGAATACAGGAGATAAGATTGACATACATTACGTGCGGTGCGTCCGCTTATAAAATGAATATAATAATGACTAAAGGCAGTAAATTTTTAGCCTTGAGTATAGCATTTATTTTAGTAAATGCTGTTTTAATATTGCCCACATTTGCATCTGAGACTGATGGCACGATTGATATAAATTATCGATACGCCTGGGGCGAAAACATTGGCTGGGTTGATTTTGGCTCGGGAAAGGGCAATGTTCATGTGTATGATTCTGAGTTAACTGGTTATGGATGGGGAGAAAATATTGGCTGGATAAGTTTAAATTGCTCCAATACCAATTCGTGTAATACCGTCTCATATAAAGTTTCAAACAATAGCCAGGGAGATTTGTCTGGCTATGGGTGGGGAGAAAACATTGGTTGGGTTGATTTTGGTAATGCCGCTATTGATATTTCCGGGTTTTTTTCCGGCTATGCATGGGGTGAGAACATTGGGTGGATTAGCTTGAGTTGTGAAAATACTAATTCGTGCGATTCAGTTGATTATAAACTAAAAACTGACTGGCGGCCGCAAGGCGTGCGAAAAGCAGTGAGTGTTTCGTCTAATGAAATTTCAAAACTGTTAGAATTAAAATATATTGAAACAGAACAGGATATTACGGCTACTGAAAAAGTTGTTTTTAAAGTTGAAACACGGACAAAAGTTGTCACAGCCGAAGGAGAAGCAGAAGTGATGGTACCAGACCAAACTGAGGTGACACGAAGTGATGGCGAGAAAATGGACTTTACCAAACTTACGGTTGAGGATAGTTCAGAGGTAGCTGCGGGTGTTGAGGACCAAGATGTGGTTTCTGCGGTTCAATACGGTATTCCTGAAGTGAGTTTGAGTTTTAACAAGCCAGTCACTATTTCTATTCCTGTTGATTCCTTTTATAACGGCAAAACACTTAATGTACATACGTCAAAGAGCACAACACGTGATTGGAAATTTTTAACAACATGCGATGTTTTAAATAGTAAGTGTATATTTAGTACCACCACTGCTTCTTATTTCGCTGTTACGCAAAGAAGAGGAGGGGGCGGCTTGCCTTCAGCATCATATAGTCTGCCCACGCCTCCACCAACAGGTTTTTCTATTTTAATTAATAATGGTGACGATGAGACAACGAAAAGAAGCGTAACGATAGAGTTTAATGTCGGCATGGATGTTAAAGATATGAGTATTTCTAATTATCCAGATTTCAATGATGCGATTTTAGAAAACTATACACCCACAAAAGAATGGGATTTATGCTCAGAAACAGGCGGTTTAATTATTCTTCCAGAGTGTTCAGAAGGAGTATATACGGTTTATGTAAAGTTTTATACTCAGTGGGGAAGAACTTCCGCGGTAGTTTCTGATAGCATTGTATATAAAAAAATACGTCTCCCGGAGACGACTGAAATCCGTCCCCCGGAGGCCGCAATTGAATTACCCCTTCCTGCTATCCCGCAACCTCCCTCTATCATTTCGCAACCTTTGCGGGAAGACAGTAAAGAGGACGTCATTACACAACTTCCTTCAGAAATCGACCTCCCGGAGACCGAAGAAGAAATTATTGAAGGATTGCTCCCGGTTTTTGAGCCAGAAGCAGCGCCTGAACTTCAAGAGCAAGAAAAGGTAATACAGGAGACTTCTGAAGAAATTTTTGTCCCTGGTTTTAGGGAAGAGCTTGGGCAAGAGGAAGAAAGATTAATTACGCTTTATAAACAGATAGAAACAGCACCCAACGTTTTAGTTGCTACAGTTGCTAATATTCGCCTTATGTATGGGGAAATTATCCAATCATTTTTATTTACTACCGCATATATTTTATTATTATTAGCGTTGTTGGCCATGTTTGGCAAAGAAGTGCAGTATCAGTTTCAAAAAAGAAAGCAATAAAAATTTAAAATAAACATAAAATCAGAGGTTTAGCCTCTGATTTAGGTCCGTCGCTAGCATATTTAAAAATATCCATTTACTATGGATCCCCGTACTATGGGTTCCCGGTACCCGTAGTTTTTGTTTTATGTAAAAATCAAACACTCAACATACGTGCTGAGTGTTTGAAGGGGTGGCCTAGGAGATTTGCACTCCCCCTGAGAACTCCACAGGTTCCCGTGCTAACTACTACACTAAGGCCACCATGTTCATATTGTCTTAGCGAGTTTTTTTAATTCGTCAACTTTATTTAATTTTTCCCAGGGAAGGTCAAGATCATTTCTGCCAAAGTGACCATAGGCTGCGACTTGTTGGTAAATCGGACGTCGCAGTTTTAAATTTTTTATCAGCATACCCGGACGCAGATCAAACACTTTTTTGACCAATTGAACAAGTTTTGCATCAGGCAGTTTGCCCGTGCCATACGTATCAATATTAATAGATAATGGTTTGGCAACACCAATAGCGTATGCAATTTGCACTTCAACATTATCTGCGAGGCCTGCTGCTACAAGGTTTTTTGCCACCCAACGCGCGCCATAAGAGCCAGATCTATCAACTTTTGTCGGGTCTTTTCCGGAGTAAGCCCCGCCTCCATGTGAGCCAACGCCACCATAGGTGTCAACGATTATTTTCCTCCCAGTTAAGCCGGAGTCAGCTGCAGGGCCGCCCAAGACAAAGCGGCCAGTTGCATTAATAAAGTATTTTGTTTGTGAATCTATAAGTTTTTGAGGGACAATGGGCTTTATCACATGCTGTTTAATATCTTCGCGCAGTTTTTTTAATGAAACATTTTTGTCGTGTTGAGCCGCAATGACAATATTTTTAATTTTTTTGGGCGTACTATTATCATATTCAACCGTTATCTGGCTTTTGCCATCAGGGCGAAGATAGGGGAGCGTCTTATTTTTTCTGACCTTTGTCAATTGTTTGGTTAATTTATGAGCTAAAACAATAGGCAAGGGCATATATTCAGGTGTTTCATTAGTTGCGTAAGAATATACCATACCTTGATCCCCAGCACCTAATGTAGATAAATCTTCTTTTGTTTTTTTAGAAACACCGCGGGCAATGTCAGGGGATTGTTCGTGAACAATCACTTCAACGCCGCAGCTTTTATAATCAAACCCGTATTCAGGTTTGGTATAGCCAATGGTTTTTATGATATTTCGCGCGATTTCAGGAATTTCTACATAAGCGCGTGTGGTGACCTCACCTGCGATAATGACCAGGCCTTTGGTAACCAGTGTTTCAACCGCGACGCGGGATTTTGGGTCTTTAGAAAGGATCGCATCTACAATGCCGTCTGAGATTTGGTCACAGATTTTATCAGGGTGGCCTTCCGTAACTGATTCAGAGGTTAAAAATTTCTTAATCATGCTCTTATTTTAGAATATTTTTTAGATTTTAGCAAGGTTATAGATGTAATAATAGCCGAGAAAATTCCCGGCTATATGGTGTGCGAGTATGTTTTTCTCTTTTTTCCCAGCGTGAAGTAAAACGTAGTACCGTTGCTGTTTTTTTCTTTTTTTATAAGTTCAATGCTTTGCGCGGTGAGACAACAGATGTTTCCATGTTCCTGAAACCATACTTGTTTTTCTTCCTCAGTTGATCCTCGAACAAGCGAGGACCAGTCACACGTAACTGTTTCTATCCCCCTGGGAAATTGTAGGCGATCTGGGGGGTTGCTTTCAAAAACAGCTATATATATACCATGGAGATTTGAGCATGTCCCAACGCCTGGACTTATACCGCTTAGAAAAATTCTTTCTTCATCAAGATAATATGTATTGTTTTCAGATCTGGAAACAGTTAAAGAGTTTTGTTTGTCTGGTTTTAATTCTTCGAGTGTGTATCGCTGCCACTGATGAATAGAACTCATGTTT
This sequence comes from Patescibacteria group bacterium AH-259-L07, assembly GCA_027718005.1. Lineage (GTDB taxonomy): Bacteria > Patescibacteriota > Patescibacteriia > UBA2591 > UBA6264 > JALLOO01. The sequence continues at coordinate 6,209 of JALLOP010000069.1, forward strand.
TCCTCCTTTTTTATTTTTATTCATTGTTATTAAATAGTATAGCAGAATTATATGATTTTGTCAAATTTTGAATAAAAAAAGGACTAGTATTTTTTATCAAAATGGAGAAGAATTTCTTTAGTGCTAAATATTTTCTTTTTTCGGATTGAAGATAGTTTCGGGTTTTGAAGGAAATCTTTGTCTCCGGTAACCAGGGCATCAATTTCTGGTTGGATCCCGGCAGCCAAAATAGGAACATCTTTTTTGTTTATTAATTGCTGAGCTTTGGGAATAAATTTTTTATATTGATCTTTTGTTTTAATATAAAAAAGCTTTTGTTGTTGGATATTTTTTAATATTGCTTTTGCTTTCGTCGCTGATTTTTTAGAAAGTTTTTTGGACAGCACTGTTTTTATTTCTTCTATCGTAAGATCGGTGAGGGCGATGGTATGATACGAGGCAGTAATTTTTTCTACCAAGTATTTTTCATTTCCCTCTGCTATGAGTGCAGAGAAAAGGATATTGGTATCGAGAAGAATTCGCATAAAATTCAAAGATATTGCCTATAAAGTTCTCGGCGGGCGTTTTGCAATTCTTTTAAAAGATCCTTTTTGTTGACGTTCTCTTTTTCAATCACATCACGAAACGCATCCATGAACGCTAAAAATCGCAGTCTTTCTAAGGCGCTTCTGACTGCGTCGGATCTGCTTTTAAAAACACCTTTTTTAACCTGAAGGTCAATATCTTGAAGTTGTTTTTCCGGAAGCCGGATTTGAAGAGTTTCCATAAAGGTAATGATTAATTGTAATTGTTTACAATTACATTATATTGTTATCAAATTAATTTGTCAACCCCGTTAGAGGATTGAGGCTGTGGATAACTAATGAAAGCTTATTACTACAAAAAGGTTTATATAAATTAGTATGTCTTCCATCCTCTAACGGTCAAGAGATTTTATTGTGGATGAGCCAAATGTGGGACTGGTTCTCCATATCAAGAGTTTACGGCTTTAATAAATTCTCCCGGGCTCACAATTGGAATACCTTTAAATTTTTTTAAGGGCTGAATATGTTTTGTGTCTCCAGAAATAATAAGATCAGCTTTCCCATCAACGGCGCATTCTAATATTTTATTATCAGACATTTTTTGTTTGATAATATGTATATTTGAATGAGTATCAATCACCGTTGTTTTTGTTTCAATATCATATAAAGTTAGTCGTATTTCTTGTTCAGACCAATGAAATTTTTTTCTCAAAACAAACTCTATTTCTTTTAAAATAAAATCAGAAATAAGTATTTCTGATCCGTGCTCTTTTAAAAGTCGTATTACTTTTTCGCACTCTCTATCAAATAAAATAGCAGAGATGTAAATATTAGTATCTAATATAACCTTCATGAGCGAATTGAGTCAATTAGTTTTTCCACGTCTGTTTCATCTTTGATATTTAATTCTTTTGCTGTTTTTGTCCCCAATGACCGTATCATTTGCCAACGTTTTTTGTCTTCAAAATAATTTAAAAGCGCGGCTCTGATAAGTTCGCTTTTAGTTTTGTTTTCCTCGCGGGCAACCTTATTAATAATGTGTGCCATTTTTGGAGGAAGCGAAATAGTAAAAATTTTACTCACTCTACTCATAATTTTATTGTATTACTTAGTATTACTCTTGTCAATTCCGAAAGTGTGGATAACTTAAAAACTTAAAAATTGCAATTATATAACTCTGTTCGAATATTTTTAAAGAGACGGGGTTATTTACCAGTCTCGTCTTTTGCCTTTTCTCCAAAAAAGACCGGATGCAACCGGATGAGTAACAAGCTGAAAAATTTTTCGCGGTTGCCAGGCC
>JALLOP010000007.1 GCA_027718005.1 Patescibacteria group bacterium AH-259-L07
TCCAGCAGCGGTATATTTCTTTTCAAGAATGCAGAAACATTTTGGGCACCACTGGGTGAGGGGTCAAGGTTCTTCCGAGCGAAGCGAGGAACGGTTCTTATTACGAGTGAAGCGAGTAACAAGGTTCTGCGAAGCACGGTTCTTATATTATTGTAGAATTTTTAATCTTTATAGTCAATTTAAATATGTGGATATTTTAACGGGCCGGGTGTTTCTAATTTTAGTGACGTAAGGCGTGCTGCAAAACGTGTTGCCTTTTCTGGAGAAGATGTAATTCGTTGCGCCAAATAACCCGCTATACAAGTATCACCCCTGCCGGTTCTACCTCTGACTCTCCGGGGTGTAAACGGTGCTTTAAAAAATTTACCATGTGCATATACTAATAGACCTTTGCTGGAGGTAATAAGAATTTCCTGTGGCCCATAGCTCGCGAGAATTTGAGACGCCTCGCGTATATTTTCCTTTTTCGTTAGAAATTCAGCTTCAATTCTATCTGTTTTAAGAATATCTACATATGAGAGAATTTCTCTTTTTTTTAACCAATTCACTGATACAGTACTACCATCGCTTTTTGGTTTTCTAATAAAACCCTGAACTTCTAATGAAATAAATCTTGCACGTTTGGCAAGATTTTTTATTATACTTAAATTTATAACCCCTGTCGTTAACGGAGCCACGTGGATAGCTTTTGCTTTAATTTTTGGAATGTCTTGTACTTTAAATGGTTCGGTTATACTTTTGACTCGTTGGATTCTTTCATCTAAGTTATTTGGGTCAGGATAGATATTTTCAAACTCCGTAGTTTTAGTTGAGGGGATAGAGAACACGCTTACTCCTGCTTTTTTCATTTCATGGAGAAGATAGGAATCTTTTTGGGCCAGTTTTGTAATAACAGCTACATTTACAATTCTAGCTATAGGAATTGATCCATACAGAACTGCTCCGCCTGGACGAGTGGAGACTTTTTCCCCTATAACTATTGTATCTTCAGTTATGTCTCCAATGATTACAATATCAAATTTTTTTGTTGTAATATTTGTATTCATCTAAAGTTTGGACAAAAAATATTATTCCTTTCAAACTTCAAGGTTCTGCGAGCAAAGCGAGCAGGTTCTTATTTAACAACTTTCCATTTAATATCGTTTTCATCGCCAACAAATTCGCGCCATTCTCCCTCTTCAGTAATCACAAACCATTTTTTCTTTGTTTGGCTCCACACCATCGGACTGCCTTGATAGAATGGTTTTTTAACAATTTCTTTTGGCTTGAGTCGATCGAGCTCTAACCATTTTTTAAATACTGTTTCAATAGCATAATCAAGATCACGTGATTGAGCCCATTGAGCCACTTTATCAATAGCTTTTTTTGCTTTATGTACTGATCCGGCAAGTTCGAGCAGTTGTTTTGCTGGTCGTGTAAAACGCGAATAAATAATTTTTTTCTTTTTTGCATCTGATTTAATCCGCTCTAATGACAGGCCTTTGGTGTAAAAGTAATGATTTACAATTTTTTGAATATCCGTTTCAGTAACTTTACGCCTTGTCTTTTTGGATTGTTTGTGAGAAGATTTTTTCTTTGACTTTTCCATAAATAGAATTATGAATTACGAATGACGAATTATGAATTACGGATGAATTTTAGCTTAGCCATTACTCATTCTTAATTCTACATTCTTCATTCTACATTCCTAAGTTACTCAACACGCAGCACTTCCCCTAAGGGATGCATTTCTAAAACTGGTTGAGAAATAGTAATTATACTTTCCCATTGGTATCCAAGTGCCTCAAAGGTACTTTCAGAAAAAATAGGCAAACGTTCTCCATTTGATATAACATATACAGCAGAACTGGTGTTTGCCTTAATTAATATCCCGTCGCGAAACGTAACATGCGGACCAGTCTTAAATGAATTTAGATCATGTGAGTCAACTTTTATAATAGAGTTGTAGGGGTAGTTATTATATAAAATACTGACATCAACAATAGGATATTTTGTATCTTCTTTTACATAATATACGCCATACGTTTCTCTATCTTGAAGTAATGCGCCGGTAGGATACGGAGAAATTATTGGTTTGCTCAGTTCATAAAAATCTAGATCGTTATCTTCTACATCAATAACTTCTTCGGGATGAAATCCAATTGCCTTAAATAATCCTTCAGTAATTGATCGTTTTTTATTTCCCGTGAGCATAAAAAGTTCTCCTAATGATGCACGAACCAATGAGTAATTGGGAAATCTCATTGGCTCACCAATCTCATATGCTTGTAACTCTTTCTTATCCACTTCTTGGACATTTTTAAAACTATAGTTTAATAAAAATATGGTTTTTGATTTAAATGGTCGTCGCTTTCCGTTTTGGATAAACCATACGCCCGCTTCTCCTTTTGCGCGTAAAAGCGAGCCATCAGCGTACGTACCAATTGGTGCTCCAAACCATTTCTGCCATATTTTGAAAAACAGCTTATTTCCTTTCAAATGCGGTGTGTAATTATACAGCGCAGCGGTAGCAGTATTTTGCGGCGTTACCTTATGCCGATCAATCCTGTCTGTTTGGCCCGCTCGATATCTAAATTCCCAGGGATGCTCTAAAAAATATCTCAAGCGCCATGCAGCACGATCAATCTGTGTAGTAAAACCGCGGAATCGCTCAACTGGCCTTCTGCCATCATAGGCACCGAATCCTGTCGCCCAATCAAGTTGTGTTGGTTTTTTAGGAAACCGTGTTACGAGTGTTTGCTCTTTTTGGACTAAGGTAATAAGGGCCTGGGGGTTAACGCGGTATTCGACCGCCGCGCGATAAATAATTTCAGATGCTAATTTCTTCTTCCCATCAATATCAGTAGTTGTATAGTTTCCTAAAATTCCGCCTCCAGCCTCTAAAAATAGCTGAATTTCATCAACAGTCATGCTGATATAGTTAGTAAGATCATAATCAGAAATAACATAGTCATGATCAAACAAAGTATCAGCCCTTAATGGCAAGGGCATTAGTGTATATAAGAAAACAGCGAAAAACATTAAAATAGTTAACCTTTTAGACATAGTACTTAGTATCTTAACATAAAGCCCAGCTATGTAAAGCTGGGAAATCAGGGGTATTATGCCACTAAATCCGTCGTCTCCGGGAGACCTCCGTCATCTCCGGGAGACGGATTTTACTGAATGGTTATCTTTTTGTTTTTCGCCTCGACTTTAAATGTTTTTCTTGATTTCACTTCGTCGCTTACAATCTTTAAAGAGAGGGGATCAAGAATTTGTTTTTGTATTACACGCTTTAACGGCCGTGCACCATAGATTGGATCAAATCCTAGATCAGCTAAAAGATTTTTTGCAGGATCACTTACCATGAGTTTGATCTTTTTCTCTTTAAGTCTTTCTATTACCTGCGTCAATTGCAGACCAACGATTTGTTTAATATTTGATTTAGTTAATGGATGAAAAATAATAATTTCATCAACTCGATTGAGAAATTCTGGCTTAAAGGTATCGCGAAGCTCTTGATTAATTTTTTCCTCTATAATATCTTGTGTACTTTTTCTCTTATCTTCTGAAACAAATCCAAATCCAGCTCTTTTTGCATAATCTTTAATTAAGTCGCTGCCTAAGTTAGAGGTCATAATAATGACCGCGTTTTTAAAGTTAACCGTTCTGCCCTTTGCATCAGTAAGTCGTCCCTCATCAAGGATTTGAAGTAATATATTAAATACCTCGGGGTGTGCTTTTTCAATTTCATCAAACAGAATAACACTGTATGGCCTCCGCCTTACAATTTCAGTAAGTTGGCCCCCTTCTTCATACCCAACATAACCAGGAGGGGATCCAATCATTTTAGAAACAGTATGCCGCTCAGTATATTCAGACATATCTAATTGCACCAATGTATTCTCAGCATTGAAGAGAAACTCAGCCAAGCTTTTGGCCAATTCTGTTTTGCCAACACCAGTAGGGCCAAGAAAGATAAAAGAACCAATAGGACGATTCTCTTCAGAAATACCGGCTCGTGAACGTCTAATTGCATTAGAAACAGCAACAACAGCTTCCTTTTGATTAACTAAACGTTTATGAATTTCGCTCTCCATTCGTGCTAATTTTTTTGTCTCTTTTTCTAACATTTTTGATACAGGAATGCCGGTCCATACTGATACAACGCGGGCAATCTCTTCAGCACCAATTTCTTCTTTAAGGATTCGGTGCTCTTTTTGAATTTTACCAAGCTTTTCTTGTGCAGTAACTACCTTTTTTTTAAGTTCTGGAATCTTTCCATATTTTATTTCTGCCACTTTTTGCAAGCTGGCCTCACGCTCAGCAATTTCAGACTGCTGTTTTAGTTTATCAATTTCCTCTTTCATTTTATGAATAGAGGTAATAATGTCTTTTTCTGTTTTCCATCTAATTTCAAAATCTTTAATTTTCTCACCTAAATCAGCAGATTCTTTTTTAAGTTTTTGAAGCTGGTTTTTTGCGTCTTTGTCTTTTTTTAATGCTGCTATTTCTAATTCTAATTGACGAAACTTTCTTTTTAATATATCAAGTTCTTCTGGCTGAGACTCTATTTCCATACGCAGGGCTGAAGCTGCTTCATCCATTAAATCAATTGCCTTATCAGGCAAGAATCGGTCACTAATATAACGCTGAGATAATTTTGCTGCTGCCATCAACGCCTTATCAGTGATTCGTATGCCATGGTGAACTTCATATTTTTCTTTTATGCCACGAAGAATTGCAATGGTGTCCTTAATTGAGGGTTCTCTAATATATACCTGTTGAAAACGTCGTTCAAGTGCAGAATCGCGTTCAACATATTTTTGATACTCTTTTAAGGTGGTAGCGCCAATGCAGTGCAGCTCTCCACGCGCCAATGTAGGCTTTAACATATTGGAAGCATCAATCGCGCCTTCAGCGCCACCAGCACCAACCAAAGTATGCAGCTCATCAATAAAAAGAATATAATTGCCAGAGCGCTTTATCTCACGCAAAACCGCTTTGAGTCTATTTTCAAATTCGCCTCTAAATTTTGTTCCGGCAACAAGGCCGCCTAAATCAAGAGAGATAAGTTCCTTACTCTTTAATGATTCTGGTACATCGCCGTCCACAACCCGTTGGGCTAGACCTTCAGCAATGGCTGTTTTTCCAACGCCTGCTTCACCAATTAAAACAGGGTTATTTTTAGTACGCCTACTCAACACTTGAATAACACGCCTGATTTCTTCGTCTCTACCAATAATAGGATCAAGCTTTTCAGCATGCGCCATCTTTGTTAAATTAATCGTATACTTTTCAAGCGCCTGATATTTACTTTCTGGTGCTGGCTCAGTAACACGCTCGGGTCCCCTTACTTCAGTAAGAACTTTGAGAATCTCATCATAGGTAATTTTAAATTCATTAAGGATATCTTTTATAGGAGAAGAGATGGCAAGTAAGGCAAGGAGTAAATGTTCAGTACTGATATACTCATCTTTTAATTTACGCGCTTCTTTTGTTGCATACAAAATGGTTCTCTGCAGTTGCGGAGTAATATAGAGCTCTGCTAAACCGCTACCTTCTTGTGTTTTAACTCTGGGCAATCGTCCGATAACGCTATCGATTCGATTTTTTAGTTTATCTATATCTATCTCTAATTTTTTTAGAACAGCTAACACAACACCCTCTTCTTGTAAGATGAGCGCGAGTATTAAATGGGCAATATCAACATGCTGCTGGTCATTTTCCATTGCAATGGTGTGTGCTGTTTGAATTGATTCCTGCGCTTTGATGGTAAAGTTATTCATACAAAATCATTTTAACATTAGAACATTTGAACATTGGAACATAAATTTTATTTTATAAAACCCTTCTTAAACGTTATGTTCTTTTGTTCTCATGTTCTTATGTTCTTAAGAGCTTTATTATACCACATCAGGAATTAGCAGTCAAGGGGCGAGAGTGCTAACTGTGGATAACCATGGTTGACAAAATTTTTATTATATGCTATTATTATAATAACCATAATGGTTGTAGTTATTTCGTAAATTTTGTTAGGGGATGGGCCTCTAACAATATCAACAAAACAGGAGATCATAACCATGACTGAAACAAAAAAAGGTCCTGCTGCTCAGTTTATCGAGGAACAGTATCGGCAGCTCCTTACCAGTCCAGACGACGTGAAGGTTACGGAAACACCGAGCGAAAGGACGCTCATCATAACCGTTCATGTCAATGACAAAAAGGATGGTGGATTAGCGCGCGGCAAAGAGTTCAGAACCTGGAATGCAATAAAGGATCTGGCCTTTGTCCATCATCGTTCTGCTGGTGACAAGAGACGCCTGATGCTTGAGGGCATGGAGAGTAACAAGACAGAGTCAGACAAGTCGTAAGTCTGGCAAATAAGAGGCCTTTGTCTCTTTAGAATCAGAAGCAGTGTCTTTCGAGAAGATACTGCTTTTCTTTTTGGCGAAAATTTGTTATAATATAATAAACTAACATAATCCAAAAAATCCGAATGTATCCGAATACCACGAATAAGAGGAACAAACATTTTAGGGATATTGGGGTAATTCGGATAAATTCGTTGTTTGGGATTATTTTATGAAGCATACCAAAACACGAGCTTTTATTGCGATTAATCTACCTCGTAATATAAAAACAGAATTAGCTCGGTGGATAGACAGGGCAAAAAAGGGATTAAATGGAAATATTAAATGGGTGAACCCAGAGAACTTTCATTTTACTCTGCATTTTCTTGGTTATTTAGACGACAATAAATTACAAGCAGTAAAAAAAATACTTGCCAGCAGTATAAAAGGGGAGGGGGTTATTGGCTTAGAAATTAGCACGTTTGGCTGCTTTCCAAATGAATCACGGCCACGCGTGCTGTTTGTTGACTCTCGTGAGTTAGGCGGAAACCGTTTACAAAATTTACAAAAAAACATAGGAAAAGAGCTTGAAACAATTGGCATAAAAATAGATAAAAGACCGTGGCAAATGCATATTACTTTCGCGCGATTAAGGCGTCCGGCCCCTTTGCCACTCACCAAATTTAAAAACTTTAAAAAATTACAGTTTAGTATTAACTCCATCGACTTAATGAAAAGTGAGTTGTATAGATCAGGCCCTATCTATACGGTAATTAAAAAATTTTTAATCTAAAAGGCCATGACTAAATTTAAATATGAACGACAAGGGTCAGAATTTAAACTTGAGAGAGCTGTTAATAAAGGCGCTCAAAAAATTAAACGGCTTATCTTGCAACACGGACTAAGAGTAGACCCAATCAAAGACAAACTTGATGCAGAAGCACGTAATCGAAAGGTTGATAGTTCAATTATTTTAAAAAAAGCTTTAGAAATGCTGCATGAAGAAGGCTCATTTTCAGAAAAACTGGAAAAAGAATATATACAATTAATTGCCAAAGAAGTGGCTAATACTATAGAAAGCGAGGGAAAACTAGCATCTCAGGCTATAGAAGAAAAAGTAGCTGAATTACAAAAGCGAAAAAAGATTACTATAGATCCAGAACAATTAAGGCAGATAGTAGAGCAAAAGACAAAATAAAAAATTGTTGTATGGTTTCTATTGTTATAACCAGCTACCAAGAACCCAAGACATTGCCAAAAGCAATTGAGGCAGTGCTGGCATGTATTGATAAGTGGGGAGTAAAACATGGTGAATTTGAGGTGATGGTGATTGGGCCAGATAAAGATACACAACATATTGCTGGTATATATCCTGAGATTACCTATATCAAGGACAAAGGCAGAGGAAAACCAGCAGCATTAAATATAGCACTTAAAACAGTAAGGGGTGAAATTATAATACTTACTGACGGCGATGTCGTAATTGGGGAAAATAGTATAGAAAAAATATATTTGCCGTTCAGGAATAAAAATGTTGGCGCAGTAAGCGGGCGGCCAGTAACAATAAACTCACGAAAAACATTATTTGGCTACTGGTCGCACTTTTTAACACATGCAGCACATCAAATGAGATTACATGGCAAGGCATTCCCTTGTTCAGGTTACTTATATGCGATACGAAATGCAATCAATCACATTCCAGAAAATCTTTTTTCTGAAGATGCCTATATAACCAAGGTAATTCGAAAAAAAGGATATGATGTTGTTTATGCGCCTCACGCAAAAGTGTATGTTAAATATCCAGATAATTTATCAGACTGGTTAAAACAGAAAATTCGTGCAACAGGAGGATATATTCAGAAAATCAAAAATCAAAAAGGCCGAATCAAGTTCGGCCAGCAGAGGCTGGCAAAAATCAAAAATACGAGAAGCTTTGGACAAGAAATTTTTAATGGAATTTGGTTATTTTTTTCTTATCCAAAGAATTTAAAAGAATTTTGGTGGACTGTTTTACTCTATATGACTCGTCTTTATCTTTGGTTTATGATTTTTTGGAGTATTAAAATTAAAAAAAGAAAATTTGCTAATATTTGGCAGCGAGTAGAGAGCACGAAATAAAATAAAAAATAAAAGATAAAACATCAAAAACAAAAACGAAAAAATGAAAAAACAAAATAATCCGAGAAGCGACAAAAAGAAATTTAGATTAAGAATTAGCAAATATCTTTGCCTCAAGTATTATTACTATGGAAAGAAAACGTTAATTTTTTTATTTTTACATATTTGTTTTTTATTTTTAATTTTTAATCTTTGATTTTTTATGGTTAAAGTACGATTTGCACCAAGTCCTACAGGATATTTACATATTGGTGGCCTGCGGACCTACCTTTATAACTGGTTGTTTGCTAAAAAATATAAAGGGAAAGTGGTTTTGCGTATAGAGGATACGGATCGTGATCGATATATACACGGCGCAGCAGAAAATATAATGAGCGCCCTTAAGCGCATAGACCTACCATGGGACGAAGGACCGTATTTTCAGTCACAAAGGATAGGAAATTATCAAAATTTTGCTCATAAACTTATAGACAATGGAAATGCATATTATTGTTTTTGTACATCTCAAAGATTAGAAACAATACGACAGGAGCAAAGAAAAAACAAATTGCCTCCTATGTATGACGGCTTATGTAAAGTATTGCCGGATAAAGTTGTAGACAAAAAGCTAAAATCTGGAAGCTCCTATGTTATTAGGCTTAAGGTACCCGCAGAAGAGACTGTATCGTTTGATGATGAAATTCATGGCACCATTACGGTTGATCTTAAAACAGTTGATGACCAGGTGTTATTAAAATCAGACGGATGGCCGACCTACCACCTCGCAAATGTTGTTGATGATCATCTAATGGGAATTACTCATGTAATTAGAGGAGAAGAATGGCTGCCATCTGTTCCAAAGCATATTTTAATTTATCGTGCATTTTCTTGGCATATACCGACCCTTGTTCATTTACCCTTGCTTCTCAACAGAAATAAGTCTAAACTGAGCAAGCGCCAAGGAGATATTGCGCTTGAAGACTTTCTTGGCAAAGGATACTTACCTCACGCGCTTATTAATTTTTTAGCCTTACTCGGATGGAATCCTGACACTGATAAAGAAGTATTTACCGTAACAGAACTGGTGGAAAAATTTTCTCTTAGTCAAGTTCAAAAAACAAGTGCTATTTTTAATAGAGAAAAACTTGATTGGTTAAATGGATATTATATTAGGCAGATGAACTTACAAAGATTGACTAGATTATGTATCCCTTATTTAATTGAGGGCGGTAGAATTAGATACATTCAAAATCGAAAGTACAAATCAAAAATCAAAAAATTTAAAATTCAAAAGACGGGCGAGATAGTGAATTTTAGGTGGTTAAAAAAAATTGTTGCTTTAGAACAGGAACGGATGAAACGACTTGACCAAATAGGGGAGTTAACTGATTTTTTCTTTACAGATACGCTAGAATATGACCCGCATATTTTGATATGGAAAAAAACAACTGTAGATCAAGTTAAAAATAATTTGATACAAATACACAAAATATTAAAACGTATATCGCGTTGGCGTTTCCATGCTAAGAAAATAATCAGTGCATTACATCAACTAGCAAATAGACAGGGAACAGGGGAGATATTTTGGCCGCTTCGCGTTGCCCTTAGTGGACGTAAAGCCTCACCGCCACCGGAAGAAATTGCAGAAATATTAGGAAAAAAAAAGGTGTTACAAAGGATAGATAAAGCAATTGAGATGCTTGAGAATAAAAGGATCACAAATAACCACGATACAAGCCTAAAATGACTAATGTCAAAATCCAAATGTCAAACAAATGATTAAATGCCTAATGTCAAAAATTCTGTATTTAGTAATTTGTTATTTGACATTGAGTAATTAGGCATTTGACATTATTTATATTTGTGGCTTATAATTTGTAATTTAAGTATATGCGAAACTTTCAAAAGCATTTTAGTTTAATATTTCTTGTCATATTTTTATTGACAGTTAATCCTATTTTTGCCATTGAAATAAAGGTTGAATCCGAAGAAATTGAAAAAATTCAAGAACAAATTCAAGAGCGGCAAAAAAAAATTGAAGACCTTCATGAACAACAAAAAGTCTATGAAGAAAAAACAGAACTTAAAAGAGGAGAGGCGCTGAACTTAAAAAATCAAATTTATATTTTAAAAAACCAGATTGCAGAACGCGAAATAGAAGTGGAAAAGAAAGAAAATGAAATTGAAAAAACCAACCTATCAATTAAACGTATTCAGCTTGAAATTCTACAAAAAAAACAAGAAATTAATGACTTAAAAAATGACCTTAAAAACATCCTTCAAATCATTAATTCTTATGACAATAAAAATTCTTTAGAAATTATCTTTCTTGAAAGTTCTCTATCAGGAATATTCAATCATATACGGTATTTAGATTCGCTCCAATCAGAGCTTGCGCATTCATTAAAAAGGCTGACCCTTGTTAAGGAGGGGTTAGAAGAACAAGAAAATAATTTACGGGTACAACTACAAGAATTACTGGATTTAAAAACAGGGCTTCAGGATAAAAAGGCTAAATTAAAATCTGAAGAGCAAACAAAACAAATTATTTTAGATGAGACACGCGGCGCAGAATGGAAGTTTCAGAGTTTGTTGGCTGAAGTCATTGAAGAACATCAAAAAGTTGAAAATGAAATCATTACGTTGGAACGGGAAGCGCGGGAAAAAATAGCTGAAGAAAAAGAAAAAAAAGCAGAACTAATGGAAGCTGAAGGTATTATTGTTTTCTCTTGGCCAAGCCCCAATGAAGGCATCACTGCTACCTTTCATGACCCAGATTATCCTTATAGAAAGTGGATAGGGGAACATTCAGGAATTGATCTTCGCGCTTCTCAGGGCACCGCAGTGCGCGCAGCAGCATCTGGATATGTGGCACGGGCAAAGCACGGGGGATTAGGATATAGCTATATTATGATTATCCACAATGATGAATTTTCAACTGTGTATGGTCATGTAAGTGAGATATTAGTTGAAGAAGAAGAATATATTAGACGAGGCAGTATTATTGCGCGGAGTGGGGGATTGCCAGGGACCTCTGGTGCGGGAAAATTTTCCACTGGACCACATCTACATTTTGAGGTACGATTAAATGGCATCCCCGTTAATCCCGAAGATTATTTGCTATAATAAAATAGCTTGTAGGTAGTAGCTTGTAGCTTCTTAGGCACGATCTCTAATAAGCTAAACCAATCTTAGCTATAACTCCTAACAAGCTAAAAAGCTAATAAACTAAAAAGCTAAATATATGAAAACCTTTAAGCTTTATCTTAAAGAAGGGGGGCTTAATGCTCAGCTCAAATGGCTTGGCGCGCTTTTGCTTGTTATTGCAATAACTATAGCAACAGTTAGTGTTGTCAATTATTTCAAGTTTCCTGAAGAATTAGCTAATGGATATACGCCGCGAGATCTTATTATAAGAGAATTGTATGTCGCAGCCGGTTCAGCAGTGATCGGTTTAATTCTTCTTATCGGAGGCGCGTTTGCTGCTGACGGCTCCGATAAAAAAGACTAAACCCTGTTATCGGGGTAAACCCCGTTAGAGGATGGAAGACCTCCTAATTTATACAGATCTTCTTATAATAGTGAGCTCTATCAACTTAAATAAGTCCTCAATCCTCTAACGGGGTAAATAGTATTATTTATGATTTCACAAGAGTGGCACAAGATGGAAATTGGACCAATTACCTCTTTGGTTATTTTAATTATTTCTGCATTAATAATTTTTGGTATTGGGGCACTCTTTATAAGAGAGTATGTTAAAATATGGACTGAAATTGAAGAAACAAGACAAGGAATAGAATATTTTCCTGAAAAACCAGGCACGTTAGAAAAATTAATCCTTCCATAAATTTACATAAAATATTGAAATCATAATACTAATTCTAAAAGGCTTGTTGTTAAGAGAAACAAGCCTCTAGCGTTGACAAGATTTCTATAATATCTGTTACTATTTAAGCAACACTATCATTTTAATATTCTATTTTGTTACATTTATGAAACGGGTATTAAAAATTGTCAAACAATGCCGCAAAATAGGGGACTCACTTTTGGAGGCATATATCAAGGATAGGGCAGAGAAAGGACATTCTCTTGCTGAAACCCCTCATCTCTTGGTTCTTATTCACTTGGTTTTCCCTCCAATATATTTATCAATCTTATCCAATATCTCGGAGAGGTGGATATTAGTTTTAACAAGGTACTCAGCCGCCCCCAATTCTTTTCCCCTTACAATGTCTTTTTCTTGGCCCAGAATAGATAAAATAATCACTGGTATATTCTGGATAGCAGGATGATACCGCAATTTCTCTAATACCTCAAATCCGCTTAACTTAGGCATAAGAATATCCAGTAAAATCAAATCCGGCCTTTCCTTTATTGCCAAATCAATAGCTTTTTGTCCATCTTTTGCCCGAATCACCTTATAGTTAGTGCTTTTCATCATTTTCACTAATATGTCAGACATGGATGGATCATCTTCTGCTATGAGTATTTTTTTCTGTTGTCCGTTAGACATAATTCAATGAAATTAAATTTTTGTTATGTTAAATATAACATTAAAATAACATTAAAAAAAGAGGGGGGGGTTGTGGATAAGTCAATATGTCACGAAATATAAAGCGAAATGTTATTTCTTATGTTAATATAACGTTAAAAAAAAGCACCCGCATTTTCAGCGGGTCCGGACAAGAGTCGGGCGCTTCAGAATGTCAGATGTACGACTGACACTTGAATTGGCTTACTATAATTATAATAGCTGTGGATAAGTATTTAACGAGTTACGTTTTTAGAAGGTAATAAAGCGTCGCACATCCTTTATTTTACGGCACTTAATACATTAAATGAAAAAGGGTGATTTTAAGCCCTTTTTTTATTATTCTATAATAAAAAAATTTTACTTTAATTTGTAAGGGAACCTTGTAAATTTTGTTCGGGCGCAAAAGAAAAAAATCATTTTTTTCTTTTGTCCCTCACTTCAATTTGTAAAATATTTTTTTCCCAAAACGGAGATCAATATACTGAAGCAGTTCTCTTTGCGATATTTTCCCTTTTAAAATCAATTCTAAATTAGATAATTGTTTAGTAAAGTCTACTTCTGAATTAATAAATATTTGCCATCCTTCTGTAGTTGTCATCTCTATTTCATATATATCGCCTTCTTCAGCAATTTCTATTATAGGAATATGTATGCCGGAATTTGTGAAATATGTGTTATTTATAAAGTCTAGTATATTTTTAAATAGTGTAATTATTGCCTGATCCCTTAGATTTGTAGCTGTTTTATCATAAAATACTGGCAAGGAGGTGATCTCCTCTTCTTTATCATTTATTATAACTATTGTTTTAAAAGAAGGGGCATTGTTTTCTTTGTTGTTTTCATTTTTTTCATCTTTTTCTTTCTTGTCATTTTGAGTCGTAAAACGAAGATTATTACGACCCTCATAGATGGTCGCAAAATCTTCAGCATCTTCATGACGTCCTTCGAGTGTCGTTAAACCTTGAGCACTGTCTCCCCTACTCTGAACATAGTCGCTCGCTAACGCTCGCGAACTATCTTCTCCATAGGGCTTCCGCCCTCTGGCGTCGCTCACTTTGTTCGCTCCTGTCACCCCATCGGGGAAACTACGTTTCCCCGCCCCCCTTCCTGTTGTATCAGAAATTTGAAATTCTGATACAACGAATGGCACTACAATAAATTCGTTTTCGCTCGGCGGAATAATTACTTGACCGCGAGCATTAAGATAATATTCCCCTCCATCACCATAGATAACAAGCTGGGCTACGGGACGAGACTCAGTAATCTTTAATATTAGACGAGCTGGGAGCCATTTTTTATCTAATGTTATAGTCTCAATACGAGAGTCCTGCCCTATTATCCCTATTAAGTCGCTTCTACTAAACAAAAATAAATTGCTTTGCGGGAAAAGGTATACATATTTCTTGTTGAGAATAGTATAAACAATATTTTTTACCTCATTCTCTGACAGCAAAGACTTTTTATTTACAAATACAACCTCTATATGTTTAATTTGAAAAATACTGGTAAAGAATAATATATAAGAAGTTATTCCTAAGAGTATCAATATAAATATCCCGGCAGTAAGAATTTTTGTTCTAAAGGTCTTTTTTCTAATAAAATATTCACGGCTGCTTGCGCGACGATCTGCTGGCATTGCTCGCCCAAATGCAGCTTTCTTCCTAGCCGGTTTCAACGGCTTTTGGAATTTATATTGAGTCCTGCGTTTCATACTTTCTAAGTATATCAAATTTTATCTACTCTGCCAAATTTACCAAATAAAAATCCTGCCCCGTAAGACAGGATTGAGATGGCATCAAAGCATATATTTATTTCATCACTATTCGATCAACAAATTTTTCTATTAACGTGACAGCTAACGGCGTTTCTTCTAGTGAGTTAATCAACCGATCAAATTCTTTAGGATCTTCAGATGCATACCCTTTATCAGCATAAAAAACAATTCTTTCAATTAATCTTTTTTTATCAAGATCAGGATGAAACTGCGTAACATATTCCTTCTCACCAGTGCGATACGCGTGTACTGGGCAAAGATCACTGTATGCAAGGAGTACCGCGTCTTCTGGTAATTTTGAAGTATAATCTTTGTGTCCGACTTGGGCCTTAAACTCACGCGGCATGTCATAAAATAAAGGATCTTTTTTGCCTTCTTCTGTCAGCTTAACCGTAATCGTGCCAACTTCCTTTCGCGAAGGATCACTTTTAACTTCACCACCCAGAAGCACTGCCCAGAATTGTAAACAAATATTTAATACTGGGAGTCCTTTACTTCTGCATCGATTTGCAACCTGTTCCAGCTGTTTATATACTCGAGGAAATTTTTTCTGAATTTCTTCCACACTATAATCTCCTGCAGCGCCAATAAACACAGTGTCAAATTTCTCTAAAGAATTTAGGTCAAAATCTTTTTTCAACAAATAATGTGATACAAGTTGTGCTGGTTTAAGTCTGCCAAACTTAATATAGCAATCATACTCTTGATCGCGCATCTCTTTTGCTTCTCTAAACTGAAGCAGCAATATTTTCAAATCATCTCGTTTTTTTGCCATAATTTTTTCCCTCCTTTTATCCCCCTTTTTATGTATATAGGACATGTGCCTTCGGCACATAACTAATCTCGGAATTTTGGGAAAATCCTTGAAATTATTAATTTCAGGATTTTCAAAATTCCTCAATTATAAAAAAAGAAGGATGAATTAATTAAGTAGTAAAAAGTATACTAGTTCTTATTTTTTCGTCAAGACCTTTAAAAGTCTTGTCAATGGCAAGGTATTAATTATGTCTTTTTTTTCACACCAGCCCCTCCTTGCAGTTAAAACGCCAAACTTCATCATATCAAGCTGATTTGTCGCATGTGCATCAGTAGAAATTACCATTTTCACGCCCCGTTCCACAGCTGATCGTGTATGAATGGCATTTAAATCAAGACGCTGCCATGAAGCATTTATTTCCAAAATAGTATTTGTTTTTTTAGCTGCTTGTATAACAGTCTCCATATCAAGATTAATTGGTTCGCGTTTATTAATCAAACGTGCGGTAGGATGTGCAAAAATATGAACATAAGGATTTTCAAGGACTTTAATCACTCGCCTTGTTTGCTCGACTTCAGGCCTCCTAAACCCAGAATGAACTGCTGCAAGAACTACGTCAAGCCTTTTTAAAACGCTGTCAGGAAGATATAGGTCGCCATTTCTCATAATATCAACTTCTGATCCGGCCAATATTCTAATCCCATTTATTTTTTTATCAGCACGCTTGATAGCTTTAATATAGTTTACAATCGTTTTTTTATTTAAGCCTTTGGTAACACCTATTGCAGAAGCATGATCGGTAATAGCTATATATTCATATCCTCTTTCCTTTGCCGCCTGAGCCATCTCAAGTATAGTATTATCTGCGTCTGACCATTTAGTATGAACTTGTAAATCGCCCTTAACATCGCCTGCGTTTATTAGTTTTGGCAATTTCCCTTTCTGAGCTGCTTCAATTTCTCCGTCATCTTCCCGTATTTCGGGAGGAATCCAATCAAGCCCTACAGATTGGAATATCTCTTTTTCAGCCCTCCCCCCTATTCTAATAAGTTTGCCTCTTGATTTTTTATATACACCATATTCATTAATTCTCAAGCCCTTGGCTATGCCCATTTTCCTAATATGAATATTATGGGCTTTAGAGCCAGTAAAATAGTGCATAGCTGCGCCAAAACTTTCTGGTTTTACCACGCGTAAATCTGCTTCTGGCCCATGTCTTAATATTACCCGTGCCTTAGTTGTTCCTTGAGCAATGACTTTCTCAACTGCATCTAAAGAGGTAAAAAAATCAATTGCTTTTTTAGGTGTTTTAGAAGTAGCTAAAATATCCATATCTCCTATTGTTTCTCTGCCGCGCCTGATAGAGCCGCATACCGTTACTTTATCAGTTAATCTTGATTGTTTTAAACTCGTAACAATATCATGGGATAAAAAATACACTTCGCCCAAGGCAAAGCGTTTACGAAATCGTTTATATAACGCAATTCCTCGTAAAATATTTTGCTCACTTTTCTCTCCCCATCCTTTTAGGATCAGGAGCTTATGTGATTTGACTAATTTTTCAAGTTGAGGAATCGATTTTACTCCAAACTTTTGATAAAACAGCTTTACTTTTTTGGGCCCGAGTCCTTCAATATATAATAATTCTAGCACACCAACAGGGATTTTCTTTTTTAATCTTTCAAATGCTTTTGATTTACCTGTTTCAATAAGTTCTTTAATGTGATCAGCTATAGCCTTGCCAACACCGGGAATCTTTTCTAATTCACCCTTAGCATATATGCTATTAATATTTTCTGTTAAATTTTCAATGGCCTGAGCTGCTCGCTGATGTGCAATAATCCGAAATCGATTAGCATCAATAATCTCTAAAATATCAGCGATTTGGTTTAAAATATTTGCTATTTCTCTATTGTCCATAGAATAAGAACCTGACTCCGTCAGAACCTTGAAATTTGAGAGGAATGATATCTTTATCCAAACTTTAAGAACCTGGCTTCGCCAGAACCTTGAGATGTAGATTATCTTATTGTCAAACTATAAAAAATCTCCACCTTCTTAATTTCAAGGAGATTCGATCGAAAAATATAGGATATGTAGTCGTAAAAAGAGTTTACCCTGTTTAAATGCTGCTTCGCAGCAACCCAGCACTTTTTGAAAAGTGCTGGGTTATTTAACAGGGTTTATGCTTTGCCCAGAATTCTGAACATTTTTGTCCCACAAGTAGGACAAATGCCGCGAGCAGCTCTACGTTTAGTGCCGCCCTTTCCTTTCATGACGATTTCTTCTTCGTCTTGCATTTCTCTTTTTGCTCTACATTTCACGCAATATGCTTCCATAAGCTTATATAATTAACGATTTAAATACCTTTTTAAAGTTTGGATAAAGATATTATTCCTTACAAACTTCAAGGTTCTGACGAGCTCGTCCCGCCGCAGGCGGGGCGAAGCGAGTCATGGTTCTTATTGTACCATATATTTGTTCGTAAAACAACATGATTTTAAGCTAAGCTGTGGATATCTATTTATTAAATAATTTAAGAATCGCATCTTTGTAAAACTCAAAATTATCTTTATATATACGAGGGATGGGTTCGGCTTTATCAAATTTTTGTAAAAGAGGATTCACTGCCTGGCCATATTTTTCCATGCCATATTCTAAGTGAGGACCAGTCGAACAGCTTCCGGTTGATCCAACAAAACCAATTACCTGCCCTTGGGTAACTTTTGCTCCGTAGTATATACCTTTGGCATATGAAGATACGTGAGAATAGCGCGTGGTATACACATCATTATGGCGAATAATTATTGTTTGTCCAATACACTTTTTCCACCCCGTAAAAATAACGGTTCCGGCACCAGAGGCTTGCACGGGCGTCCCGGTTGCCGCAGCATAATCTATGGCTAAATGAGGCGTATAAATGCGCCACACAGGATGCAGTCGTTTATACGAAAAACCAGAAGAAATATATTTATAATGAACTGGTGAACGTAAAAATTGGCGTCGTAAATTTTTCCCATTTAAATCATAATAGTCTTCATTCTCTTCTGGATCTTTAAAATAAACAGCCCAATATTCATTATTTTCGCTTTTATATCTAGCGAGTAAAACTTTACCCGGACTTACTTCTTTGCCTTTTAAAAATCGTTTTTCATATAAAACATCAAACGTATCCCCTGCTCTGACCTCAAGTCCAAAATCAATATCCCACGCAAATATATCAGCCATCTCCATAATGGTTTTATCTTCTAATCCTAGATTTATGCCTGCCATATATAATGAATCCTCAATCGTGCCTGATACGCGGGTTACTTCGATATCATACTTATTTCTGTTCTTAGAAGCTGCAAGCCCGTCTGATATTTTTTCAACTTCTAAAAAGCTGTCTTCATCAATATGGTATATCATTTTCTCAAATTCATCTGTCTCAGAATTGAAAAAGCTTTGGATCCTATTACCTGCCTTGATATTAGCTAAATCATACGTATCTTCTGCACTTTCAAGAATTTCTTGGGTTAATTCAGCGGTAAATCCTAGACTTGCCCCTATATTTGAAAATGCCTCTCCCGGTTTTATAATATGCATAATAGCTCTTGCCGATATGCTTTCTTTATTCTGTGTAGTGCTCGCAACAGGCGCAATCTGCATGTGAACTCTTTTGTTTACAATAATACTGCCGCTGATAATAAGGAGAATAAAAATAACAATTGCAACTATCGTAAAAATAGTCAAAGAATGGCGAAAAATATGCTCAGAATAAGCAATTTTCGTGTATTGAGACTTTTCCAAGTTTGAAATTCTCATAAGCTAATTGTATCACATATTTTGAACCTAGGCAAGTCCCGTTAGAGGATTGAGGATTTACCTAAATTAACAAATCTTATTGTTTTAAAAACCTTGCGCATATTAAAAAGTCTTCTATCCTCTAACGGGACAAGTCCACATATAGTTATCCACAGGAACGGCATTGACATTTATTTTAATTGTGTTATACTAATAATGATCCTGAGGACGATGAGGGGCGTCTAGGGGTCTGCCCAAGCCGGTAAGGCTATGATCGTGGGTACTATTATTGGAGGGCTCCCCTCGACCATGGGGCTGTAAGTCGGATGATGATCCCGACGAACGCAGCCCCTTTTTGCTATAAAAATTCTCCTTCGTTGAAGCTGCGGTGAAACAAAGCAAAAATCCCGCTATAAATCATCTATAACGGAATTTAATACTTATTCATTTTGGGATTGTCTCAGATCTGCCTGCGCTTTTTCCAATAAAGGCTTAATCTCGTATGAAGGGACAATAAGTGCTTGTGTACTATCAGAGTAAAAATACATCCCTTCAAACTGGTTGTCTTTACTCACGACAGCGCCGCCAAAGCCATAAGGGAACTCATACCCCTGTTCTTTTTTTAACAGTATATATCTGTTATATAAATAAAATCTTTTTTGTTTAGGAATTTCTTCAACACTATTTTTACCAAGAGCCTTTAACACTTTATTTGTATCAACGTCGAAAATAGTCCAATCAGCGTCAAATTGCTCTATAGTACTCGATATGGTTTCCACCTCAATAATTATATTGCCTCATCCGGCGTTTCTCGCAGTATAAGCGCACTCACCAACGCCTGAGAGCCAAGGACTAAAGAATCTTTAAACGGAAATACATCAGGAAGATATAAAGGACTATCAACATCAAGCCTTACCATAGCAATTCCTTTATCCCAATCAATCCATTCATCTCGTATTTCTACAAAATAAAACGTATTATTCACTAACATTCTCGCATTTTTGGTTTCAATAGTATATGAAGGCGTTACAAATAAATTCAATTCTTTATCAACAAAAATTGAGGTTGCTTGAGAAACGCTATCCCCTGCAATAATGAAAAAGGATACAATAGGAAGCGGCTTGAAATCTGAAAAAGATTGATCAGTGGCCTCTTCTTTTGCAGAAGGACGAATGGCGCAATTCTAGTCCTACTAAAATAAGAAGTATTACAGCTACGAATCCTTTTCTTAACATGATATTCTCCTCCTTTCAAAGGGTTTACCCTGTTAAATAATCTGCGAAGCAGATTAAAAATCAAAGATTTTTATTTAACAGGGTGAAATTTAAAAAACTAGTAATATTATAGCAAAAATAAATAAAAGGTCTACATTAACTTATCCCCAACAGTGCATGTAATTGACTTTTTAGTTGTTTGTGTTATAATAAAATAAGTGTAAGTCGAGTGCGTATCCAACGCCATGTTCTTTCCGGGAGGGATTAAATCTATCCTACCGTGTCCTTGCCCCACCCTCCTATCCTTTCCTAAAGGACACAAAAAGGGGACTGGATTTCATTCAGTCCCTCTCTTCTTTTTTTATTCATCTGTATTTTCAGCCGATTCTATTTTAGCCCAACAGTGGGATTTTATTTATTCGCTTGTTCAGACTCGATATCTTTCTTGGCTTTCTCCCAGAGCAGTCTGATTTCATCGACCGGAGAGCTATCCCCGCCCTCCACCATATTATCAGCAAGACCAGTAACTATGCCATAAAGACAGTCATTTTCAGTTAAGGGAAGCATTGCACCACCGCTTAATCCTCGCGGATCTGATAGAAAATTTTGATTCGTATCAAGCGAAAATCTAATATAGGCCTCGTAAAGATAAGCTTGATATTCTTTTGGTATAATGAATCCTCTTTCTTGCGCACGCATCAAGGATGCAACCTCAAATCTATCATAGCCAAAAATCCCCCATGGGGCATACGGATATTTTACTTTGCCTTTAAAAATATACTGTGCAACAACTCTTTGCCCCCAAAAAGTCGTCTCAATTCTATTCCCTGCAATTATAAAAGGAGTGCCTATTTCTGGAATTTCTTCTGCTAAACATGGCGGTTCAGGAAGAAAATCTGAGTCAATATCTACTTGTATAATAGCTAAATCTGCATCCCAGTTAATCCACTCCTCTCGTGTTTGAGCCAGATGCCATTGACGGGAAATCCCTACGCGTATTGAATCTGCGTTGCTTATAATATGAGCATTGGTAATAAACAATTTGTCTTTTTTATCAACAAGAGTACCATTTCCATATCCATAATAGATGTTTCCATCATCTGCTGTGTATTCTTTACGAACAAGGGAAACATATGAAGGAAACGCAATTTGCTCTGTCGTATCAACATCGGCTTGTATAATCGTACTTGTATAGACTGGCCGAATCACTTTTCCTTGATTATTAAAATCAGAATCAGATGTTATATAAATCGGATGAATTGTTCTCTGTTCATATTGGGGAATATCCAGGCTTGAATCAGAAATTATATAAATCGGATGAATTGTTCTATTCTCATCTTGGCCATAGCTAATAACAATGCTAATGAAAAGTAGCATAGCAATCGCAACAATACTGATTTTTCTCATCAGCGATCTCCTTTCACATAAATGTTAAAAGAACATTGCTTTTATTATAAATAACATTATAAAAAAGGGCAACCAAAGTTATCCCCAACAAAGGTCTGACTTTTATTGTATGTATGCCATACTATTTTCTTTTATAAAGAATAAAAAAAAACCCCGCTGTCATACAAAAATTGATTGCGGGATTTTTGTCTTTTTACTTTTCTAATTTTTAAAGAGGGGCCTGCCCCCCACTTAAAAATGGGATCAAGTTGGAATAGGTATGGTAATAGTAAATTTTGTGCCCCTGCCAACCTTACTTTCAACAGCAAGAGATCCATTCATTATTTTTTCAATTGCCTCTTTGTTAAGGTAGAGTCCCTGTCCTGTTCCGCCAGGCTTTGTAGTGAATCCTTCTTCAAGGACATGATCCATATTTTCTCTTGGAATACCTGGACCACTATCTTCTAGTTTGAGTACGATGTTATTATTATTTTTTGCAATTCGCAGATGTATGGTTCCCCCATTTTCTTTCATTACCTCAACGGCATTGGTAATAAGTTCTTTTAGTACTTCGCGTAAAATTTCTTCATAGGGGATTGTTTTACCTTTCATTTCATCATCTACACTGACAAAAAAGCTAAATTTTTTTCGTTCAGTTTCGGGCAGTCTATCAAAAACAAGATTAAACGGTACTCGCATTAGAGATGCGAGGTCAAGCTCTACACCTGCCTCATCTAATAATTTTTTTTCTTTTTTATATATCTCACGAGCATCTGTTACGACCCCTTCCACTATCTTAATAAAACTTTGCCTATCTATTCCTCTATTTTCAATCATTTTCTCTAAAGACCGCTCTATCTGTAAGTTTTCAGGGAGTTGATCAAGATAGTCGGATACGTCATCAAATATCTTTGGAGCATCATGATAGATTATTCCCGCAACAATAGGAATGATGGGTCCATAATCTTTTTCTAAAGCACTGCGGTATTCCTTAAGTTTCTTTTGAAATTCCTGTTTTTCCTTACTGATTTTATCCTGGATAGTTTTTTTTGTATCTTTGTCCAGGGTATTTGAGTCGAGTTTTTCTTGTATTTCCTGCCATATTTTCTTTGATTCTTGAAGAACATCCTCTGCGGCTGGCCATAGGTTTTCATTAACAAAATTCTTCCATTTATTCAGTTGGGCAAGTTCTTCGATTTCCTCCTTTTTTTCAACTGAGACTTGTTTTTGCTTTTCCATGCCTCTATTATAGCATATACATTCATTCTGACAAATCAAACACATGTATACGGCAGGGCTTAGCCACGTTACGGGCTATAATAGCCCCTTTTTTATCACTTCTTTTTTCTATGTCTTCTTCGGCGCTGAAGCTTTTTTCTGCGCCGTCTTTTAACAGACTTTCGCTTGTCTTTTAATTTTGTTCCCATACCAATATAAATTTAGATGAGTTGATTTTTATATAATCTTGGTCAAAAGGGGATCAAGCTTTGATGAGAAGGATTAACAATTATTGAGGTTGTACGGATGAGTGATGGTGAACTATTTTCCATTTTCCATTCTCGTCTTGTTCCCAAAGCAAACTGAATCGAGCATTAACCACTTCTCTTTTATCGTTAGACCAACTTCAAAATCATACATTCCTGAATGCAGATAAGAAACGGGAGAGATAATCTGAACTTCATCTTTGATAATTCTTCCGATAGGATTTTTCTCAATAAAATGTTCAAAATATTCCTCTGCTCCAACTGGCCCTCTTTTAAATTCTCCCGATACCGTAGGGAGAAACGTTGCGTCTTTTTCATAAAGTGCTGCTACTTCTTGAGCATTTCCCGTCATAAGGATTTCATTCCATCTGGAAAAATTTTGTTGAGCGATTTTTCTCATTTGTTCTACACGCTCTTCTGGTAAAGGAATGCTTTCATTTTTTTTTGACATAATCTTATAAATGCATATTTTAAAGATTTACTTAAAAATCGACCTTTTTGTATAATAATTTTATTTTGAAAAAAAGAATCATCACAAGTCGTTTAACTATGAGCTTCAAAATCATTCTACCAAATTGGGCGCCCTCTTAACAAATCAAATTATAGACGGCTTCCATTTATTCCCACCATAGAAAATAGACCTATTTACGTTTTTTGCTGGCTTTTTTTGCCAACATTTCACGCTTTATAGCAAGTCGTTTTTTAGTCTTTTTTGAATGCGACTTCCTCTTCTTTCCTATCCATTTTCTTCTTTTTGCCATATGTATATGATTATATACTATTTACACTCTATATCTAGTTATATTAGAATCTGTATTACGAATGATAAACCTTGCTATTATTCTATCAAATTAGCTTTATTTTGAAAACCGTTCCCTAGTCACTAATTGCATGCAAAAATAAATTTTCATTAGGTCTACGCGGCAAGTGACAAATACTATTAATATAATTTATCTTAATATAGCCACCCTTATCAATTACTATCTTAGATACTGAAGATTGATATATTTCCATTGAAAGGAATCCTATTATATCAACATCGAGAATGCTGGTTATTAGAGCTCTAATTAAATTGCCATGGGAAAACAAGACTATTTTTTTACCTTTGTTCTGAAGATAAATATCTCTTATTAAATGACGAGCATTAACTTGTATTTTATTAAGCCTCTCATCTGTTCTGTGATAATATTTGAATTTTTTGATTCTGTTTTCTTCAGACATATTAAAATATTTAATCTTATACCATCTGCTCCAATTTATCTCATTTAGCCTTTTATCAATAATAATTTTTTTGTTTATTTTTTTAGCAAAAATCTCGGCTGTCTGCTGAGCACGAGCAAGCTCACTAGCATAAATTTCGTCAATTGAAAGTGATAATAACTTTTTGTTTAAATAAGCTCTTTGCTTGCGCCCAATATTTGAGAGAGGTATATCGACGTCATTTAACTTTGTTTTGGCCAAATAATCAACATGACAATGTCTTGTTAAATAAATAGAGGTATACGGGCCCCTAATTTTTGGTTTTATTTTAACATAAGAAGTTTGATATTTTTTCATGTATATTTTATTGCTTGAATTTCTCGTTAATTTTCCAAATATTCAATGAGAATTTCTCTATATTTCATGGCATTTCACAATTATAATGATATTATAACAATTGTGAAATAATAGTTAAGAAAATATACAAGATCGCGCAAAAGTAAAAATCTCTGTGATTAAAAAAATTACAGAAACTTTTTAATTCTTCTCAATCCCCTCCCCTTCTTTCGTACAAACCCTCTGCCTGCTCTGCCTTGTCTCTTTCTCGGATAACTGGCCTTTATATTACTCCTCACTATATCAATTTTTTTGCCTTTAAAATTTGTTCCTTTTAAATTTTCTATCACCTCGTTCACGCGATTTTTCTCAACTGAAAAAATCGAATACTCTGGCATTAGACTTATCCTTCCAATTCCAATGCCTTTTAAATTTTTATTCGAATTTATTAAGGTAAACAGCTCCTTGATATGAAATCCATGGTTTTTGCCAAGATTAATTTTTAAACTAACATTATCTCTGTCTCTTTTATCTCCGCCAAAAGCTTTGATATAAGCATTTACGTCGCGCGTATCTTTGTAGCCATCAATAAGATAGTTGAATTTAAGGGCGATAAATTGTTTTATTAAGTCTTCTTTCTTTATTTTTTTTAACCTATCGACGACTTCTGAAAAATACCGTTCATTGCCCATTCCTTTGATATCTGTTGTTTCTATTTCGGTAAGAAAACTATCAATCTGTTTTCCTAAAATATCTTCTCTGTTGGGAACTTTTTTGTATTCAAATTTTTTTCCGATAACGTTCTCCAGTCTTTTAATTCTTCGTACCTCTCTTGGCGTAACGATAGATATAGAAACTCCGCTTTTCTGAGCTCTGCCCGTTCTTCCACTCCGGTGCGTATAGACCTCATTCTGATCAGGAAGATTGTAATTAATAACATGGGAAAGATTGCTCACATCTATTCCCCGTGACGCCACATCCGTAGCCACGAGCAAACGGACCTGCTTCCGCTTAAATCTATGCATAATTTTTGTCCGCATACTTTGTGAAATATCGCCGTGCAAGGCCTCGGTGTCATAATGAGCCTGCTTCAGCTTGTCAGCCACTATTTGCGTTTCATTTCTGGTCCGACAGAAAAGAATGCCATACACGCCAGGCAAATAATCTAAAATTCGTTTTAAGGCCTCAAAACGATCCCTGGCTTGTATTACGTAATAAACATGGGTCACTTTTTCTGCTCCGATATTTTTTTCTCCGATACGTATCTCCTGAGCATCGCCCATGTACTGTTTGGCAATAGACTGAACACTCCTAGACATGGTGGCTGAGAAAAGCAAGGTCTGTCTTGTCTTGGGCGTTTGCTCTAAAATAGCATCCACATCATCTTTAAACCCCATGTCAAGCATTTCGTCAGCCTCATCCAAAACCAACCACTTGATAGACTGGAGTTTTAAAATTTTTCTTCTGATTAAATCATGAACGCGGCCCGGCGTGCCCACCACGATGTTGATTCCGCTTTTTAGTGAATTGATTTGCAAGTCAATTCTTGCTCCGCCGTAAACTGCGGTAACGGTAATCCCCTTTGAATAGTGAGCAAATTTTTTTATGTTTTGGAAAATCTGAATGCACAACTCCCTGGTCGGGCAAAGAATTATTGCCTGTAAATCTTTTTCATTTATTTTTATCTGATGTAAAATCGGCAGACTAAAAGCAGCCGTCTTTCCTGTTCCGTTTTGCGCCAACGCGATTAAATCTTTATTTGATTGTAATATAAACGGGATAGCCTTCTCCTGGATAGGC
>JALLOP010000070.1 GCA_027718005.1 Patescibacteria group bacterium AH-259-L07
AAACAGAGATTAATTTGTTTATTATATTTTTTGTTATTTTGTTATTTTGTTACTTTGTTATTTTGACTCCTGCGCATGCGCAGGTTTTAGATACAGGGACCGCAGAATTTGGCCAAGCAGCAGGGTATGGAGAAGCATCTTTACCCGCAGTTATAGGCAGAATTGTAAAAATTATATTAAGTATTTTAGGATTGGCTGCGGTTATTATTATAATAGCTGGTGGCGTGGTATGGATGACTTCTGGCGGCAATCCAGAAAAAATTGACAGGGCTAAAAAAATTCTTTCCTCAGGCGTTATTGGTCTATTAATTATTATTTCTGCATATGCGATTGCCAGCTTTATTGTTGAGCAATTTACTGGCGTGACCGGACCTGAATTTGGATTAGGGCCGCGAGAACCAGGTCCAGGTGGGTTTTTACCTGCTGATGTATTTAAAATAAGGCGTATTGAAACCGCGCATGGCGGTCTAGCGCAAAATTATAATTCTGATGTATACCTGTGTTCAGCAGTTCAGCCCGTTTTCAATCACAGCGTTGCTGCAAGCGTAATTGTTGGACTCGCTGCGGGTGGGAGTTTGCGCATTGAATCAGATGGAAATGCATTTTCTGGAAATTGGCAAACAAGAAACAATGCGGTGATTTTCAAACACAGCGATCTCTTTAATGAAAATACTTCATATTTATCATATTTTCCTAAAGATATTATAGATACGGGCGGGTCTCTGCTTCAAACTTGTATTGCGGCAGGCGGTTGTTTAGAGACTGCTAATTATTTTATTTGGAACTTTTCTACTGGCGTGGACACTGATGATATTTTGCCTGCCATTACGTCAACCACGCCTACTTTTGATACAAAAACTCAAAACTATCCTGATAGAAATGTAAGCCGTAAACCAGTAATACGCGTTACTTTTTCAGAGCCCATTGATATTACTACTATTGTAGATGGAAATAATAAGCTTATTGATTCTAATATTTGGGTAGCAAAACTTGATGGTGAAGGAGGAGACATTATTGAAACATTGGATAAGGCGCAATGGGATGCAGATATAACAAGTAATGGTTTTACTCTTAGCTTGGTAAATGATGAAAATAATTATTTATTAGAGCCCTTTATCTGGTATAGAATTCATGTTGGCAATATTGAAGATTTGTGTTCAAATAAAATGGCCTCGGCTGTAGAATGGGAATTTCAAACCAATGATAAGGTTCCGGGCGTTGAGTCATGGAATCCAACTGGTAATAGGTCTTGTCCTGATACCAATATCAGCATAGTGTTTGCAACCACCATGTGGGATTATAAAGTGCAGATGGCAGTTACCGGGCCAAATTTTGGTCAGGATTTTACGTTTGACATGCGGCCATCTGAGCTAACTGCTCCATATCAAAAAGAAATATGGAATGGGCCGGTTAAAGTAGGCGTGCTGAGCGTGGTTGATACATTCGAAGGATCAAATAACTTTCGGGTATTCTCTTTTGATCCAGAAATAAACTTAGCTGATAATAGTGAATATAGTATAGATATTAAAACTGATTTAGTTGTTGATAGAGATGGCACACTTTTATCTCATAATTGGAGTTTTACCACCGCAACACTAGAGACATGTTTATGTGCTCCATGGATTGCCTATATAGATCCAGATGAGGGTGGTCCAGGTCAATGTGCAACGATTCATGGCTCGTGCTTTGAAGGCACTTTTAATCAGTCAGCAGCGCCTTCATCTCTTTCATTTATCTTAGGAGAGGAATTATCAGACGCAACTATTGCTGGCTATGACAAAAACTATATTACCACAACCATTCCAACAACTTATTCAGATGGCGATCGGCCAAAAGCAGGTGTAACCATTACCTATAATGAATTGCAAGAAGAATTGACAAGCAATACATCAGAGTTTTTTATAAATAGTGATGACGCAGCAACCGGGCCATGTTTATACTCAATGAATCCTTCAGGAGGATATCCAAATATTACTAAGGTAGATTTGGCTGGCGATCGATTTGGCAATGATCCTTATAGTCAGGTTACATTTTATCCTGAACAAACTGCTTTATATGCTTCATGGTCTGATACAAAAATAGAAGATGCGTTAGTACCTGAAGGAGCGCAAACGGGTAATGTAGTAGTTATCAATGACCAAGGAATATCTAATGCTTTGCCGTTTACCGTATATGAACGCACGCCGCCAAAAATTATTAGTATCTCGCCAGATCAGGGAACGAATAATCCTGCGATTCCAACCTATGTAACTATTACCGGAGAAAACTTTGGTTTAATTCAAGGAAAGCGATCAGTTATGATTGGTAATTATGAGGCAGATACAACGTGCTATTGGACTGATGTCAAAATTATTGCCATCGTGCCCGGGGAGTTAGATATAGGGCAAAGCTATGAGGTAAAAATTACTGATCCTGAAACAGGGGAGAGTAATGCAGAACAATTTAGTGTAAATAATACCTTTCATCCTGCCATTTGTAAACTAGATCCGAACTATGGGAAAAAAGATGATAGAATATCGGTTATAGGGACAAACTTTGGCGATAGCCGAGGAAATAGTTATAGTAATTTTGATACTATTCAAATGAGTGATATAGATGCGAGCGATTGGTCAAATACCCGTATTACTATTTCAGTCCCTGAAATAATCAATGTTGAATCAGACGTAACCGTACATGTTCCTTCACCAATTGAGACGAATAATCCATTTAAGTCATCAAACCCCGCTCCATTTTATAAAGAGCCAAAAATTACCAGTATCTCTCCTGATAAAGGACCGCAAAAAACCTGGGTGACTATTCGGGGAGAAAATTTTCTCTCATCACCTGGCACGGTATATTTTAAATATAATGGACAGGATTATGCTGCGGTATCATTGCCTGATTATTGCGGCAGCACGTGGACCGATACTAAAATTTTAGTTGAAGTGCCGCAAAATCTTCCCCAAGCCTCTGGTTTATTAGGCAGCTATGGTACCAAAGCATATGTAAAAACAATTGCAAATATAGATAGTAATAAGCTTGAGTTTAAGGTAAATAATAATCCATTAGGTCCTGCGCTATGTTATATTAATCCAGACAGCGGCAGCCCTGGAGATTCAGGAGTGGTAGTTAAAGGAAAACGATTTAATTTTGATCCTGATGATCTAAATGATTTTAAGCGCCAACTTATTTTTAATAAAGATCAGACAGCTGATACGCTTACGTGGACATCTGATACAGAAGTTAATGCCATAACCGTTCCCTCTGGTGCTATGAGCGGCAAGGTAGTGGTCACAAAAGAGGTTATAGCTAATTGTCGTGTGGCGTGCGATGCATTTGCATTTGGTAATACCTGTTTTGGTAATTGGGTAGAATTATGTGACAGAGTATGGACCACCAGCAATCCTTTGTATTTTGACATGGCTGTTGTTTCGGGCGCAACACCACGAGTAGTTGAGGATATTTCCTGTCTCAATAATATTCAAGGTCCTTCGCCATGGAAAGAGAGTGAAGGTGTTTGTATAAATACTGGCATTGCTGCTCGATTTAATACTGACATGAAAGATGAAACCTTGGTTAGTGATAATATTATAATTGAGAAATGTAATATGGGCGTCGTTCTTGATACTGATCAATGCAGCGGTTCAATAAGCGGCAATATTTTTATTGTTAATCATAACACTGATAATGAAGGTTTTATTTTCTATCCTTTATCTTATTTAGATACGGGTACGTGGCATCAAATAACGTTAACGACGGAAATTAACGGCAGTGGCGGCATTTCTTTACCGGATCAATATCAGTGGCATTTTAGAACGAGTGAAAGTTTTGAGCTTTGCCAGGTTGATAACGTTAACGTATTACCAGCTGCTAAAACCCTGCGGGCTGTTTCACCTGAGATGGGGAGTACGCAGGATTATACCGCGTTTGCGCAAGCAGCTCAATGTTATATTATTTCAAATGCTCAAATAATTAGTGATTTGAGTCAGGGCGTTGGCTCTAACACGACGATTAATGACGATGGTTTAGCAATAGATTTAAAAGATCTATCTACGCCGTATCTTTGGGTGGCTAATTCTAATTTAGATAAGGTTTCGCGCATACGAACGTCAGACGGTGTTGTTGAAGGGACCTATGATGTTGGCGATAATCCTTCTCGAACAGCAGTTGATATTGATGGCAATGTCTGGATAGCGAATCGAAATTCTGATAATGTTACTAAATTAGATATAGCGGGCAATTTAATTGGTACGTATTCAGTTGGCGGCGGCCCGCGCGGGCTAGCAATTGATATTGAAGGCAATGCCTGGATAGCTAATCATTCTGACAGTAATGTAATGAAATTAGACGGCGCAACTGGAAATGTTTTAGCAACGTATTCAGTTGGCGGCGGTCCTTATGGAGCAGCAGTTGATGCCAGGGGCAATGTCTGGACTGCGAATAGAGGAGGGCAGAGTGTTAGCAAAATAGATATTGATACTGGTATAGTTATAACATATCCAGGTGTTGGAGCTTCAGGATGTGAGCCATATGGTATTGCTATTGATTTAGACGATAATGTTTGGGTGGCTGATACGTGTAGTGGTGTTTATAAAATAACCCAAAATGGAGAGGTAACACATTACTCATTTACGGGCATGGCTGATTCTCGAGGGAGATCACGAGGAGTAGCAATGGATAAAGACGGATATATTTGGCTGGCTTTTGATTTTAGTGGACAGGTTTTAAAACTAGATACTGATGGTAATAAAATAGGAATTTATAATGTCGGTAATTTTCCTATTGGCATTACTGGTGATGCTGAAGGGTATATTTGGGCAGTTAACCATAATGGGAGCGGATCCGGTAATACATGTGCCTTATCAGGGGGAACGGTAACGAAATTACGAGCAAGTGACGGCAATTTAATTGGGACGTATTGTATCTCTGACATTGATGGAGCAGAACCGTATACATATTCTGATATGGCTGGCTTTGCTCTGCGCAGCATTACCCTGGGTTCAGGCATCTGGCGGTATGACTTTGATAGTGGTCAACCAGGTAACCGCTGGGATTATCTAAGCTGGAATACTGAAGAACCAGAAGGAACAAATATTAAAGTAAGGGTAAGAAGTGCAGCTGATCAAGCAGGCTTAGCGAGCGCTGCATGGTCTAACTATTTTGCTGAATCGTCCGTTAATTTAGGTAGTATAATACCTGATAATCAATGGCTGCAAATTGAAGTGGTTTTAAGAACAATGGATGCTTTTATTACCCCGTATTTAAAAAATATGACTGTGGCCAGTAATATTTGGACATGGAGCTCTTCTGATGTGGGCAAAGCTATAGTTATAGAGAATCAGGGTCAGACAACCACCGCTACTGCTTTAGCCGAAACTGTTCCAGGACCGCCTGTTAAAATTACTGCTGAAATTGTTGGTTTAGATAAATCAGGTTATGGAGAATTGATTATTGATTTTTCTGCCCCAACTGAACCTTTTGATTTGCCGTACATAGTAGAAGAGAGAACATGCAAGATATCTAATCAAAGTCCTTCGCCATGGAAAGATTTTGTCAATACCTGTATTAATGCGGGTATTTCAGCGCGGTTTAGCGAAAATGTTAATGGACTTGATTTAAATAATATTATTGTTGAGAAGTGTAATTCTGGAACAAATTTTGATGATTCAGGTGGATGTAACGTCGTAAATGGATCAATACAAACTTTTGCTAATTCATTTATATTTACTCCTACGAGCAACCTTTCTTCAAATTATTGGTATCGCGTTACTCTTAGAAGTGATGGCATTGTTGATACAGATGGATATCAATTAGACGGGAATCGCAATACTAAACAAGACAGCACACCTCTTGATGATTATATATGGCAATTCAGGACAAAAAATGATACTACCAGCTGCTCAGCAGAATCAGTATTGGTGAATGAACAAGTCCCCACTGGAGAAGTTGCTGGTATTTTGGTTAAAAATAATACACGAGATTATAATGCTTCAGCCATAGGAGCAGATTGCCAGATTTTAGTACGAGGGAATGACTGGTCATGGAGTTCGTCTAATACTTCTATTGCTGCCGTAAGTGGCTCGTCAACAAATAGTGAAACAGTTACTGCTGTTGAAGTAGGTGAAACAAAAATTCAAGCAACAGCAACGCCAGTAGGCGGAGGAGAATCTCAAGCAGACGATAAAGATTTAATTGTTACGATTAAATCTGGAGTTGTACGTACGTATCCAAACGACGGCGATACTAATATTTGCCGCAATTCTTTCATTGCTGTTTACTTTAGTCAAGCAATGAAGATTGGTGCGCTTTCTTCTGACACGATTACCGTCTCTGACCAAGACGGCACTATACCAATTAATATTTCTGTTTTAGGTGGCAATACAGTTGTGAGCTTACATGCGGGGCTGCTTGATGAAAGCACGCAATACAGTATAGTTATAAAAGGGGGATCAAACGGGGTTAAAAATATATATGATATTGCCATGGATACTGATTATTCTTTTAACTTTAAGACGGGCAATGAAATTTGTCAGCTTACGACTGTTGTTATAGATCCAGATTCTGTTATCCTAGATAAAGCAGGCAATACCGTAGGTCTTATTGCGCATCCTCAAGACCAAAACGATAGTACTATTGTTGGTAGTCCTGGTCAGTATGACTGGGATTGGTCATGGACTTCATCTGACAATACAGTGGCAACAATTACCAATTCAACAACTTCAAATGAAACAGCTGCGGCGCAAAATAATAACGGGTTTTCAACAATTAAAGCAACTGCTACCATAATTGATGATTTTAGACCAGATGTCTCAACAACAGAAGGCAGAATTTATTCAGGATCCTCTCGTATTCAAGTATTTTTATGCGAGAATCCATTGCGCTATAGAGATGAGATAACCCATCAGGAATTTTTCTATTGCCGGGACGATCAAGAGCAATCCTATAATAATCCAGGATATGAAGATGTATTTTTGTATCCAGATAATGCAACTGCAGATCAATACTGCATTATTCAGGGATATAGTTTTAGTAAAAGCTTTTCTGAAAAGGACGAGAGTGATATATATAAAAAATATAATAGTAGTACTGAGACTTGGATTGAGATAAGTTCAAATTCAAGAATAGAAGAGGTTGTATGTGAAAAGCTTTTACCATCCTTGCCTGCACCGCCATTTCAACCATGAAAACATTAGAACATTAGAACATTTGAACATGAGAACATATGTTTAAAAAATATTTACCACTTTTAATTGCTCTTACTCTTTTGGGCATAGCCTCTATATCAGTGTTTACTATGT
The DNA here is from genome assembly GCA_027718005.1 of Patescibacteria group bacterium AH-259-L07. Classification (GTDB taxonomy): domain Bacteria; phylum Patescibacteriota; class Patescibacteriia; order UBA2591; family UBA6264; genus JALLOO01. The sequence continues at coordinate 7,278 of JALLOP010000070.1, forward strand.
TAAAAACTAAAGCGCAAACAGGCGATCTTGTAGCTGACTACCTTTTTCCTGTTGGTGATACAGGCGATGCGATTGGCATCAAAGTTATAGATAATCCGAAACGTTTAAGTCCGCTCTCTTGGTATAAAAAGAATGTTCCCAATCCTGGGAGTCCAACAGATTTAACCGTAAACGGTTATTGGGCTGTTAGAGAAGGCAGAACTGTATACGTAAGCGCGACTGATGTGGTTAATCCCGACACCAATCCAGAAGTATACGCGCGCATTTATCTTATTTCCTATAATGACGGCGCATCAGATGAAACAATTGAGATTTACAATCAGTTGTTGGAAAATTGGCGGTTTAATATTAATATTGATCAAAAATCAAAAGCACAGCTTCAGCATGATATGAATCGATTTCAAGATTTTAATGAAATAGCTTCAGCATTAGAAGACTATTATTATAAAGATGCTGTTTGTGAAGGAGGAACAAATGCAGGAACAAAATGTTCTCGTGACATAGATTGCCCAGGGGGAGCGTGCAGGGGCATATATCCTACGCTTGGCGCGGGCACGTATATAAGGGGGGAGAGTATTTCTCAAACTAATTCTCGCTGGCCATCTTGGCAAAATACCTTAGGCAAACTTTTAAATCAATCCCTGCCCGTTGATTCTATCAAC
>JALLOP010000071.1 GCA_027718005.1 Patescibacteria group bacterium AH-259-L07
CTAATATTGACAGGAATCCATCATTTTGTATAATAATATACGGAACATTTCACCAAAACTTAAAGGAGGAGATTATGGCAAGGTCTAAGCAGAAAAAGCAGAACATACAAAAATACAATTTAGTAAAGCTGTTAAAACCCTTTAAAACAAAGTTTCAGGGCGAAGAGATCGTTATCCCGGCTGGCTCTATAGGTGATGTTGAAAAAATACATAGAAACCGAGCATTGGTTAATTTCTGGGAAGTAGGATATGCATTTTATGTACCACTGACTTCATTAAAACGTACTGTTCGATAACTCTTGATATTAGCAAAAGCCGAGAAACTCAACTCTCGGCTTTTCGTTTTAAATATCACGAAGTTTTTCCTAAAAATACGTTTTCTAAGATAGTAATATCGCAATCGGAAAGAATCATAGTTTTCTTCTTTAATCACGTTGCGGTAACACATTCTTACATTTCACGCAATCGAAAAGTCGACTTTGGTTAAGTCGACTTTATTTGAGAAGGAACCTCATAACAATCACGACATCGAGCTTCGTAAGCCTCATCACCACCAACCACGATCAATTCATCGCCCTTAACAATTCGTTGCGTCCGAATTGCCGGCTTGCCACATTGCATACAAACCGCTTTGAGGCGCAAAAGGTCATCAGAGATAGCCATGAGGTACGGTACAATACCAAATGGTTCACCACGAAAATCTGTATCTAATCCACTCACAATTACTCGTTTTCCCATATCAATCAATCTCTCGATAACTTCGACCAGATCGTGGTCAAAAAACTGAACCTCATCAATACCAATAACATCAAACTGTTCTGCTTTCTCTAAAATTTCAGACGGAACCGTAACCTCTATTGCGTCCAGTTGGAGGCCGATGCGCGAGGTAACCTTATCCTTTTCTGACCTCATATCCACATGTGAATTAAAAATTACTACCCTCTGTTTAGCAATCTTTGCTCTCCTTATTCTTCTCTGTAACTCTTCTGTCTTCCCACATGCCATACAACCGGTAAGAGTCTCTAAACGTCCCTTCATACTCCCTCCTTACAAAAGAACTGATGTTGCGCGTTTACCTGTATATTATAGGAAACTTAAAAAAAGAAGTCAATGTCAAGGTATGCTCAGTGCAAGAGTTCTGAAAAAGACAAAGGGCCAGACTTCTTGTTAGGTAAAGTTAGCCTCTTATGACATGGTGCTTCTTGCCAAGCAAAAAAGGCTTTATTTTATATAAACGTTAAAAAATCTTGCAACATTCAATCCAAAACAAAAGAGCCTTCGTAATATGTTTTATAAGATGAAGACTCAGATTTGTTTGTTAGTATCCAAGATACCGTGCGACAGCAGCAGCTAAGAGATACATAAACGGAAGCGCAAGCGCAGCCCCTTTGATCTCGTTACTATGCGGCTGCACAATAATCAAAATTAATCCAGCAATTACAGAAAGTGCTACTCCTATCCAAAACAGAATTACTGCTATCATAGATTCCTCCTTTCAAATGTATTGTTTTTTGAACCTGAAACGAAAGAACATCTCCCAAGCTCATTGTTGAACACGTAGTACCATACTACAGTGTCTACTAAATATAATAGCAAAAATCTATTGGTTTGTCAATAGCACGCATCATAGCATTAGCATGGTAGCATTAGCATAGTGTGCCAAGAGGATGAGCGAGCCTCCTTTTTCTTTCTCAAACACCTTTGCCTAAAAATACGTTTTCTAAAATATTGCTTTTAACTAATACTTGGGAATCTCCTTTGGCAACGACGATCCCTTTATCTAAAATATATGCGCGGTGTGAAATATTGAGCAACGAAGTAATATTGTGTTCAACAACGAGGATCGCTGTTTTATGCCTTTCATTAATAGTAATAATCTTATCAAATACCTGGGTAACAATGTTTGGCGCCAAGCCAAGCGACGGCTCATCAAGGAGTAAAACCTTTGGATCGGTCATGAGCCCTCGCGCAAGCGCTAACATTTGCTGTTCACCTCCTGAAAGCGTTCCTGCCTTTGCCTTACGTTTGCGCCCCAATACTGGAAATATTTCCATCGCCTCGTTAATCCGCCTTTTGAGCTCATTTCGTTCCTTAATAATAAAGCCGCCAATTTCTAAATTTTCATACACGGTTAAATGGCTAAATACCCGCCTGCCTTGGGGTACAAATGCAATACCAGTATGAACAACCTGGTGAGATACCGGCACAAACGGCTTTTCATGCCACAACACTGTGCCCGAATGAATTGGTGCAAGGCCAAAAATTGTTTTTAAAATCGTTGACTTGCCTGCCCCATTGGGCCCCATCAAGGCAACAATCTCTCCCTCATCAATTGCAATATCAACACCATCAAGCGCGATGAGCGCGCCGTAATGAACGGATATATTTTTTAATTGCAACAATACTTCTTGTTTCATACTACGTGCCTAAATATGCCTCCCTCACCTCTTTATTGCTTAAAACTTCACGCGGCGTACCCGTTGCTAACAATCTACCACTATCCATAACATATATATAATCAGACAATTCGCGAACCACATCCATGTCATGCTCAATTAATATAACGGTTTTTCCCTTTCGCTTTAAGCCGGCAACAATATGAGAGACCATTTTTCTCATCTCAGGAAAAAGGCCGGCAAACGGCTCATCAAACAAAAAAATCTCTGCTTGAGTTACTAGTGCCCGTGCAATTTCCAGCAGCTTTCGCTGGCCATAGGAAAGATTTTTTGCCAGTTCATTTCTTTTTTCCCAGATCCCTACCTTTTGTAATATCTTGTTTGCAGCCTTTGTATAATCACTTTTTTGCGTCTCAAAGAACGATTGTATAACCTTGCGCTTCGTCAATACCACGAGTATATTGTCACGTACGCTCATCTGATCAAACAAACGAACTTCTTGAAACGTACGCGTCAGGCCATAGGAATACATGGTATATGGCTTTATTTTTTTTAACCGATGTGTTGTATCACTCACGATAACCGTGCCGCTATCATAGGGGATCATTCCGGTCAATATATTAACCAACGTGGTTTTACCCGATCCATTCGGGCCCACAATAGCTACAATGGTTGCTTTTTCAATATTTAAAGACAGGCCATCCACTGCATGAACTCCTTCAAAATGCTTGGTCAGTTTGTTTGTTTTGAGAATGGCCATAAAAATCTTAATTGTCAGAGGTCGGAGGTCGGGCCTCCGATTTTAGGGTGATTATAATTTATACTCCCCTATTAATCCTTGCGGCCGATACAACATTAATACAATGAGGATAATGCCGTACAAAAATTGACGCATGTACCCCGCAATATCATTCGGCAACCCGACAAAGCGTAACAGCTCTGGTACTAGAATTAAAAACAGGGCGCCTACCATTGAACCTTTTATATTCGCCAGGCCCCCTAAAATTATAATGGCAAGGATAAATATTGACTCCATGACCGTAAAGGTCGATGGGTCAATAAAACTAATATATGAGGCAAATAATGATCCGGCGACGGCCGCCATAGAAGCACTGATGACAAAAACAACTAATTTATAGTCAAGGGTGCGATAACCAAAAATAGTTATGACTGTTTCATCTTCGCGAATTGCCTTAAGCACCCTTCCAAACGAAGATGACACCATAAAGCGTGAAATACCGTATATTCCAACCAAACATATCGCGGCAAGAAGTAAAAACAAAAGATTTGAAGAAAAAAGAACGCCTCCAATTTCTGGCTTTGCAATCCCGGCAATTCCTAACGGGCCCCGGGTAACGCTAGCCCAATTGAGAAAAATACTGTACATGATCACATTAAACCCCAGTGATGCAAGCGCGTAATAATCACCGCGAAACCGGGATAACACCATGCCCATTAAAAAACTAAAAAATCCCGCAACAACAATACCGATAAGTACAGATATTAAAAAAGGTACCTCAAACAGGGTGCTCAAAAGTGCGGTCGCATACGCCCCGATACCATAAAATGCAGCATGCGTTACTGATAAAAGCCCGGTATAGCCCACGACTAAATTAAGACTTACGCCCAAAATAGCATAGAGTACAAATAAAATTGCTAAATGAATGATATATTCCATAAGCGCACGGCTAAAATCAAAAATAAAAAATAAAATATTAAAATTTCTTTACGTCATTACTATTTCTGAAAAATCCCTTTTGGCCGAAACAATAAAAAAATAATCAGCACCACAAAGGCGATTGCATCCTTCCATTCAGCTGAAATCTTCCAAATCCCAAAATTTTCTACCAATCCTAATAAAAATGATCCGGCAACACCCCCGTATATATTACCTACCCCGCCAATAATCGAAGCAATCACTCCCTTTAAAAGCAGCCGAAGACCCATCACCGGCTCAATCCCGGTATCAAATCCGATCAATATGCCTGCAAGTCCTGCAATAGCTGAGCCAATAAAAAATACATAGCCAATAATTTTATTCGTATTGATCCCAATGATTTTTGCCACTTCCTCATCATCACTCACTGCTTTTACTGCTTTACCAAACATTGTCTTTTTCAAGACAAAACCAAGGATTGCCATAAGCACAAGACTGGCAATAAGGATAATAACCTGTGTCTGGGTAATTATGGCCGATCCTACTTCATAAATCCTTTGCGTGCCAATATGTTGTGCCAGGGTTCGAAATTGACTGGTAAATAAAATCGCAATAATTGCTTCAAGTGCGGTAAAAACTCCTAAGGAAGCAACGAGTAAAATCATATTAGATGCTCTTTTTTTTCTCAAGGGAAGATATACGATCTTATCCAGCCCATAGCCAACAAATCCAGCACATAACACGCCCAGAATAACACTAACGCCAATATGAAAACCCAATACCTTAGACAAAACAAAAACAGCATACCCTCCCACTGTTGCCATAACACCATGTGCTAAATTAAAAAACTTAGTTGCGCCGTAGATTAAATTAAAGCCAAGGGCAACTAATGAATATATAGCACCGGCAATAATACTATTGATAATAAGCTGGGGAATGATATTCATATCTATCTATTCTATCACATTTTTGCAGTCTGCTCAAATGAAAACGGCTACCACAAATATATGGCAGCCGCCTTAAATTGGAGACAGTCCCCCCAAATTGATCCTCAAAACTCTGCTTACTAAAGCCAAAAAATAAAGGTATTTTTCAAAATGGCAAATTTTTGACCAAAAATCAGTTTTTCAAACTGGAGCGTGTGTGCAACACCCGAGATTGCACATTTTCTTTAGATGTTGGCTTTCGAAAATCCTTCACCTGTCCATAAAAAATATAAGAATAGCTTTAAAAAGGTCAATAAATATAAAGAGTGGGCAGATACGATGATCTGCCCGCTTACTTTTTTTTCGCGCTACTTGTGGAAAAACTCGCGCGCCTGTCCGCCAAAGCTGTAGCGACGGAGGAGAATTCAAGGATCAAGAACCAAAAAACCCAAAACTCCAAAACCCTAAGACCTAACGACTACTGCAAGATGCTGATCCCCCAGTACATACCCGGGAAGCCAGCAGAGTAGACGCTGAGCCAAGGCCTGCCGTAGCCGAGCCACAACTGCGGCACGCGGCCAGACCCATACCAGGAGCCGGTAGCCCAGAGACGACACTGCGAAAGCATGTCTGTATGCGTACCAAGTGCAATCACTTCATCTACGTTAAGTAACGGAAGTCCGTTCTGCTCTTTGGTCAGCTTCTCGGCATCCAAAGGGCTCTTGCCCGAAAAAACAGGGTATGTAACGTCAAACACATAGTAGGGATCTTCTGAAAAGGCAACCATATCAGTAATCAGGGGAGGTCTCAGCTTCGCGAAGCCGCTCTTCTCATTATAGACTACCATTTCCATGAGGTGAAATATATCTACCCATATTCGCGTAATAACTGAGAGAATCGGAAGATTCCCCTTGCCAAACGTCATTCCCATAGCTGTCTCAATCGCCTCGTCTTTCTGATCACGCAAAGCATCAAGAGATGGTTTTGGACACTTACGATTGTCAAGAGTTCGATACTGGGCATCAAGGAGCTTTTTAAGATAGTCCCGCTTCACCTTCTCAGTCTCGCTCACGAGTTGATTACGGGGGAGCGTCAATACCTCTTTAATTTGATAAATCGGTGTACCTTTGAAAACAGCTACCGAGTCATTTTTTCTGCTCTGTGCTAGATTCACTTTTCGTTCCTCCTTATTTTGCTTCGAGGGCGAAGAACCATTCTTCGATTGTCCTCAATATACATCCTGCCACATTTTTATATTTCTGTCAAGAGTATTGTTGTGGATAAGCACAGAGCATGTACAAGATGAGTCCCTCACCCAGAGAACTCTGGGTGAGGGATAGGTAACACTTTTGAGAATGCAAGGGGGAAATTTAAATGCTAAGATTATTTGATATAAAATCACACGGCCGTGGATTTTTATACCTGATCAACATTTCTCTACAAGAAAAGAGCTTAAATAACCTGCAAACGTATACAGCATGTATGCAACCTCGGGTGTTGCACATTTTTGACTATCTTCTACTCACTCATAAGAACAAATGCGCCATCTTGAACCGTATACACATCATAATTTCCTAATACATCACCATTTTGATCAAACTTGATATATCCTGATGCACCCTCAAATTCAATACCAAACAGTGCATCCTTTATTTGCTCCCCTGTTGTCGCACCTCCTTCAATGGCGCGTCCTAAGGCAAAAAACGCATCATATGCCTGTGCTGCAAACGGACCTGGATCTGTCTCATATGCAACTCGGTGTTTTTCTATAAACCCACTGGTCCCTGAGCTCACTGACGTAAGCACCAATCCTTCAGCAGCCTCTTGGGCACTTTCTACAATATCAGGACTTTTTAGCCCTTCTGAACCAAAGAGCGCAAGTTTGATGCCCAGTTCTTTGACCTGCCGCAAGCTTGCCACCGCAGAAGCAGGAGAATTGCTAACAATATACAATGCATCAGGAGCTTCTGCCTTTATCTTGGTGAGTTGTGTTCGAATATCAGTCGCGTTTCGCTCAAACGATTCACTCGCCACCACTTCACCACCAAGACCTTCAAAACTCTGGGTCAAAACAGTGGTAAATCCAATGCCGTACTCTTCATTGCTATAGAGAATCGCGAGGTTCCGATACCCCTTATCATACACCAGTTGGGCGCCAAAATTTCCCTGCAGCGCATCGCTCGGAACGGTCCTGAAAATATATGCACCTGCCTCACTTAACTTAGGACTGGTTGAAGCTGAACTGATAAGAACCACCGCATTATCATTTGCAACAGGCGCAGCAGCAAGTGTGGCTCCTGAACATACCTCACCCACAATGGCAACAACCTTATTGATTGAGATAAGTTTATTAATCGCGTTAACCGCATCTTTTCCTTCACATTTTGAATCCTCATACATCACTTCTACTTTGGCTAGATTCATATCTTGTACTGACAGATCAAGGCCGCGCTTAATGCTTTCTCCATAACTTGCGGCATCACCCGTTAAGGGCCCCATAAATCCAATGGTAATAACACCTTGCTCTGATGGTGTTTGGCCACGATAAAGAGCAAAGATGATAATAATGGCAATAATAATACCAATTATATATTTAAGTGTTTTTGACATATACAACTTTTTTTTATTTACATAAAAAATTAAAAACGACCTTTACCCTGTTAAATACCCAACGCTCAACACTATTTGAGTGCTGGGTAAAAATCAAAGATTTTTATTTAACAGAGTTTAGTAATGTATATTTCCTTTATTAATTTTTACACTTTTCTGAGAATTGTCAAGCTAGCTATATGTGGTGCACACAAGTCCCTTAAATGGAGACTGTCCCCAGTTTAGTATAAATTCTAATCATGCCTTGTTTTTGAGCCAGCTCTTTCATCTTATATTCAGACAACTCGCCAGATAAAATTAGTA
>JALLOP010000072.1 GCA_027718005.1 Patescibacteria group bacterium AH-259-L07
CTTAAAGTTATTAGACAATAACCAATAATGCTAACTTTTTTGGGAATAAAATTTACTAAATTGTTCCCAATGAGAACCGGCATCAACTTTTCTTCGAAAGTTTGTAAATTCTTTTTCCGTCATTTCTGCCATCGTTTTTATTTCCCCTTTTGGAACAAAAATATAGGCAAGCTTAGACCAATGATACGATTTAACCTTTCCTTTTGGTTTTCGGGATAATTTACCTTCTACTACTCGTTTAAATAACCTTGGTTTTTTTCTTAAACCATCACAGTAGCACAATATTTCTCTAAATTCGCAACTTCTATTTTTGCGTTGAGCAAGTTTAAGAATTCCTTGAATCCCTATAGTTTCAAGAACAAAATTGGTAAACATCATAGGAAAACCATTAAGTGAATCAATAAAAAATCCTGCATCCATTACAATCAGTGGTTTTCTCACTATTTTGTAGGCGTATTTAGCTTTTTGAATAGCAATCTCTTCTATATTGCCACGAGGTTCTGGAATATTTATTTCTTTTTGTATAACAGTAATGCCGTATTTTTTAAGTACTCTCTTAGCTGAAAAATATTTCCCCTTGTTTGTAGTTATAAAAAATATTTTCTTTGACATGTCCTTTCATTATATCAGAAACTAAAAATAGATCAAAAAATTCAACCCAAAAAGCGAGGGATTATCTCGCTCCTTAGTCAAAAACTCCCCAAGTCGGACGATGTTCGAACCGCTCTTCAGAGTCTAAAGAATCAATTTAGTTTCAAAATTGTTGCTTTACGGTAAAACAAAAGCGGATGAGTTTAGCCTCACCACGCCTTAGTTACAGAACTCTGTGAAGGGTTTAAGATTAATATACCTCGTTCCCGTAGCCAAGTATCTTATTCGGATCAGTGCCATTTCTATCATATTTTATGTGAAATCTTCCTACCACTTTAACTTCGGAAAGTCTATAATAACCATCTTCAGAAGCAGGATTCTTTGGAAAGTGGAAAACAGGATGCCACGGGAAAAATTTACCGCGTAGTGGATCTCCTACATTCTGAAAGAGATCATTTTCGAGCCGAAAGAAATCAATTTCGAATGCCGACGCCTTAATAGTCATAGACACCATCTGACGATCTCTCGTAACAAAGACAAAGTGATAATATGAATATCCCTTTCCATCTGTTTCTATAGCTGTAGTTGTCCGGGTTCCTAAATGGTATTCACCATCCTTATCTGAAGTATGGGGAAACTGATCAAGCGCGCTTAGGAAGTAATCATAGTCTTCAACACTATAAAAAATCTTAAGAGGATGTATTAATGACGCATGAGCAGATCTGACCTGATTAGTTGCTATCAGGGCGATAAGACCGATGGTCAATAAAACAGCGGTAAGCGTAAGTACATGATTTCTCTTCATTGTCTCCTCCTTTGTTGGGAAGTTATACTTCTACAGTTAACATCCGTTATGTTAACTAAATATAGTTTAGCACAAAAAATTATTTCTGTCAACACACCACTTTCCCCCAACCCCGTAGAAGAAATTTTACAGGCCCGCCATTGGCGGGCAATAAAAAAACAAGTAAAATTTTCTCTACGGGGCCAACCCAAAAAGCAAGGGATTACCTCGCTCTTCAGTCAAAAACCCTGAACCAGATTAAAAATCGGTGTCAGGGCTGGTCATGAACCGAACTCTGTTCTGGTTCATGGCTCCCCAAGTGGAACGATGCCTGCCCCGCAGTGAAGTGCAACTTCTACTACCGGGGTTCGAACCTCTCTTATGGAACCACAGAGTCAGTTTATATGTAAAAGTGCTAATGTTTAAAAAGAGAAAGTCATCGATTTCACTCGATGACCTTAACTTTTCTCACAGGATGATCAATTTTTGGGGCAATCACCGTCGAGCCAGCCAACCAGTACACCATCCTCCCTATAGATATAGAATCCGTCATAATGGCTAATGTAGTCGAGCGTAAGTTTCTCGCCAGGCTCAAGGCGATAAATTGCCTTTGTGTTTTCACCCTGTCCGGGGTTATGGCTCTGCCCCACTCTTCGTATACGAACAAGGTGGGCGTTGGTATTTTCAAACCACGCACTACTGGTTCTGTCACAACCATACAATATCACGCCCTCTGATGATCGAGAGGGAAACTCCTCTCGTGGCGTCGCGTTACTGTCAGAGCATCCTGTCATGAACATGAACAGAATTCCGAATACAACGGCAAGTAAACCCTTCATTTGTATCCTCCTTCTTAGTTAAGGAGCTTTGGGTTAAGAGTCCCGACCACTTCAGGGCTCATATTATGAGTATGACAGATTTAATATTTTTGTCAACACCACTTTTCCCCAAACAAAAAACTCCCCAAGTCGGACGATGTTCGAACCGCTCTTATAGACTTAAGGAGTCAATTTATCTTTAAAATTGCTACTTTTTGGTAAAACAAAAGCGGCGGATAACTACAACACGCCACTTTATTTATCTCACTAAAGACTGGGTTTTTGTTTCGTGAACGATAACACTATCCGCAAATCCATATTCAACTGCCTCTTCAGCTGTAAACCATGTTTTGTTGTTAAGATCCTTGATTACCCTTTCAATAGATTGTCCAGTCTTCGCAGAAATAAGAATAGTATTCCAGGTCTCAATATAAAGATAAAGGCTTGGCATGAGAGCGTAAAATAATAGATATCTAGAAGTCGTTTGAAATATATTATCGCCCTCTATTATTATAGCTCTATGGATCATAATTTCTGAATCTTCGTATACAAATCGTCGTCCCTTTGTCCCACTTACAAGAATTGATGCTGCAGCTGAAGAAGCCTCAAGGCTTTTTATTTCAATCGGTTTTCGACACCTCTTCATAGCTTTACAGATTTCTATAGCACCAAATGCTGAACCTCCGGGCGAATCAAGAGAAATATGAATCACATCAGTAGCAGGGTCATTTTCTAATACATTTAACTCCCTGATAATTCGTTTGCTCTCTTCTTTGAAAATCTCGCCATGAATCTGAATAACGCCTGATACATCGGCCTGATAATCAACTTTACTTACTAATCTTATTGTCGAATATGCATGGTGTCTAACAGCGACTAACATCACAATATTGAAAGCAGCATAAAGAAGAAATAGGATGCCGATTTCCCTTGCATATCTTCTCATGAAATTTCCTCCTTTGTTTATTGCTATTTATATAATATCACATTTTTTTCTTTTTGTCAATACCAAAAATACCAAAAACTAGGCTTTGTTAAGCCTAATTTTTAGTCAAAAACTCCCCAAGTCGAACGATGTTCGAACCGCTCTTATGGGGTTAAATGATCAATTTGTATCTGAAATTGTGGCTTTGTAGTAATTGAACCATTATGCCATTTAACTATGATTATGAAGTAAAATATTATCCAAGGTATATATTCATTGAAAGAAGCAGGGTATACTTTATAATCTTGTATGATTTTACTTTTGGTGACTAACTATTTTGCAAATAAAAACTGGGATATAATGATTTTATATCACCATATCCCAGCAATCGATTGTCTTAGGAATTACGCCGTTACCGATTGTATCACTGGGGTCCTCTTTTGGTTTCCTGAAATGCGTTGCACGAAAACCTTTGCCAACCCTTTGTCTCGAAAGACAACCTTTTGGGTCATGAGGGGATCGTGACACTGGCAGAGACACTTGTTATCGCATGTCGACCCTTGATATTCACCCTCATCGTCTATTTCGCCGTAGAAGCATATCATACAAGGATCATTGTCATAGGTAATAGAGCCGATGCCTCTTCTATTCTCAAGGACGATGAAGTTGAATCCTCTTACCTCAATACTATCTTCCCAGCCATAGTTGTTTAAATCGTAGCTCCTAGCGGTTTCCTTTCTGTCTAGATCACCATCTGTTTGCAGAACTTCGTCACTACAAGCAAAATGGCCGTTACGGAAAATGTGACCCCAGGACTTTATAGAGAAGTCCTCTTGATCTACAACGATTACTTCCGCTACAAAACCGATCTTTTTCAAGAGGTCGTTCAGGATAAATCTCTTACGGATCGTTTTCATGAGAGTATTCAGAATATTCTTCATTCTTTCGGCCTCCTCCTTATTATGTTTTGATTCCAATGAAAATGGCAACATGCCATCTCCTTAAGCAATACTAATAAAAGTATAGCAAAAATTTGCTGATTTGTCAATCCCACTTTTCCCCAATCCAAAAAGCGAGGGGTTACCTCGCCCTTATGTAAGAAAATCCCATCATTTTGATGGGATTTCAGTTATATGTTTACCACGAAGAATGTTTAGTAATGTCGTTCCATCTGGTGATATAAAGGGAATGAGCTCACCTATGCCGCATGTTATATTGAAGGCAATAAAATAATGCCAAAAGTTAAGCTGATGAATTTGCTGGAGGGCAACAAAGACATTGGACAAGACAGCAAATTCTGTGGATCCTCTCATTATATAAATGCATAGGAGACAGAATATGTTTGCGAAAGGGCCAGCGAGTACAGTGATAAACCAGATAAAAGCTCGTGGTTTTCGTTTCATATCAGGGACAGTTGAACCGCCTAATAGATAGGGAGAAAGATGTAGTTCTAATTCAAATCTTTTTACCCTTATTGGTATTTTAACCATTGGCGGAAGCGGCAAACCAAGACGAATTGCCTTAACTCTGTAACCAAATGAAGAAAGTGCAATGATATGACCGAGTTCATGTATTGCAATACCTCCCAGGAGACAGATAACAATAGTAGTTAAAAAATCAATCACGAGAACCTCCTTTCCAATTTTTGATTATCTATATTTTAACACATTTTCCCGCTCTTGTCAACACCAACTTTCCCCCAATTCAAAAAGCCCTGCCTGCCGCCAGGCGGCAGGCAGGGAGGGCTTACCTTGCCTTTCAGATAAAACCCTGAACCAGATAAAAATCGGTATCAGGGCTTGTCATGAACCGAACTTCGTTCTGGTTCATGGCTCCCCAGGTCGAACGATGTTCGAACCGCTCTTATAGAGTTGAAGAGTCAATTTGTATTTAAAGTTGTTGCTTCGTGGTAATCTACCCCCTGCCACACACTATTTCTGTGAAAACTATACTTACGCCGTATTAATCAATGAGTCTCATCTGAGCTCATTTTGTGTGAGAAACTGTATTTATGTGGGACTCATCTTGTATGGGGACAAGTTTTCCACTTGCAAAATTTTTCAGTTTGTGTTACGCTCGTTATAGTTCTCTACAACCTACTCACAAAGAAAGGAGAGACCCATGACACAAAAGCGTAGAGCCAAGAAGAAAAAGACGCAAGATGAGTCATCAAGAAAAACTTCGTCGGATTCTAAGGATTTCCACGAGTGGTGGGAAAAGCAAAAAAGCGAGTGGCGTAAAAGCCTCATAAAAGAATGGATAAAAGAATGGAAAGATGAAGCAAGGAGAAAAGAAGAGTTTTATGACAGTATAAAATAACCAAATGGGAAAGATAAAATGAAACAACACAAAGAGTGAAAATCTGGTAGCCAGTTCTTTAGGAGAGTGTTAGTGAAAATCGTCTCCTTTTATGAGGTCTTTCATAAGGAGGGATATTGAGAAGAATTATATTGTACAAACAATAAATGGGCTATAACAGCCCATTTTGTTGTGTCACTATTGCAAGGACAAACTAGATCGGATCTCCTTTCCATCTCAGGATAGACACTTCTTGATTACATTTGTTTATCATCTTTTCCTCCGTTTTTGGAACGAGTTCATAATTACAAAGTAAGTATATAATCTCGTAAAAGTTTGTCAACACCACTTTCCCCAACCAAAAAAAGCAAGGAATTACCTTGCTCTTTAGTCGTGGCTCCCCCAGTGGAACGATGTTCGAACCGCTCTTATGAGTCTAAAGAATCAATTTATGTTTGAGATTACAGATTTGAGGTAAGACAAAAAGAAAAGAACCGAGATCTCCTCTCGGTCCTCTATTCTACTATTCAACAGTTTATTCTCGTGATCCCTCTCTAAGAGATTTTGGCATAGAAAAACAAAAATGTCGGACTACCACCAAATAGACCACCGTCGAAAGTAAGCCGAGCATGCCTGTTATCCCCATCAATATGCATCCAAATTCATCATCACCATTATATCCTTTATTATCTTTATCTGTGCTATACATTTTCTTCAGATCTCCTTTTACGAGGCCATATGTTAACAAACCGCTTATCGCCCAGAGTATTAAAAATGATAACGGCGACATTCTTCCCCCTTTCTTGTTAAGAGCAATTCTACTCAACGCTTCTATTCTATAACAAAACAATTATTCTGTCAACACCCCGCTTTTCCCCCAACCCAAAAAGCGAGGAATTAACTCGCTCTTAAATAAAAACTCCCCAAGTGGAACAAGGTTTATTCTACTCATAAATATCATGTAGTCCGATCGAATAAAATCTAACTGTATTTTTATCTGCAAGATCAAAAATGATTCTATATTCGTAGTTTACAGAGAATGCCCAAAAGCTCCTTAATCTTCCATGCAGCTTGTGAGTTTTTAATCTTGGGTCATTAGGATTTTTGCGAAAAATATTTTCTTTTTCTTCGGCCAAGTCTTTGATCCTGATTGGTAGTCTCCTATATTGCTTTGCAAATTTAGGCAGATACAGTATTTTCATACATCAATCTATCGTAAATCTTTCAAAGATCTCAATACTTTTCCTTTGCCAGATTCAAAGTCTTGTCGATCCTTTTTTAGTTCCTGTGCTAATTTACGAGTATTCCACTCGCGAATAAGGTGACGGAAAAATTCGCTCACCGAGGCATAGCCCTCTGCCTTAACTTCTTTTTTTACTATTTTTACCATTTTTTCAGGTAAAGAAATATTAATAACGTTACGCATATATTTATATATTAATTGTAATAGTTTGTAATATTTTATATTACAATAGTACCATATATAAATACTTTGTCAATAATTGATTTGTGGATAACTTTCGACCCAAAAAGCGAGGGCTTACCTCGCTCTTTAGTCAAAACTCCCCAAGCCGAACGATGTTCGAACCGCTCTTATGGGGTTGACAGACACTTCTGTCTTTAAAATTGCTGTTTTGGGGTAATATACCCCACCCTGCTGCACACTATATACCTTGACAAAATTATGAAAATATGTATACTGTATAGTGGAGGTGAAAGAATCGATTCTTTCACATATTATCAACTCAAACGAGGAGGAAACAAAAATGGGAAACCTGTCTAAAACACAGCTGATTGACAAGCTGGTTGATCTTTTCAGCTCCCAGATTCAGACTCTGAAAGACCGAGCATGTTCAGAAAACTATTGTGAGCATGTTCGAGAATCAGAGAAGTGACGTGCTGGCTTCCTTAGTTGGAGGTTTGCTCAAAGAATATTCGAACTTCGTCCGAGAAACACTGCATAACAAACAACTTATGAATAGTGACGATTTTAAGAAATTAGTGAAAAGTAGTGGATATCAAGTTTTTTTATTTATGAGTCCTTCGACGCCGCCATTCAGTTTCGCCGTACACCCCTGGTTTGTATGCGTTAAAAACGGCGAGATCTCCCGGTGGGACTTACTTTTTAGAAAAGCTGGACACAAAACGCACTGGGGTCATTTATATTTGAATTTTCTACCACCACTTACCGGTATGGAAATAATGCCTTTTTGGAATAAATATCACTGGAGAGGGAAACTCGTGAAACTCGTGGGGCATATCGGAGGAGACGAAAGTTCAGTGGCAAAAAGAATGGTTGACTTTATCGAAAACTCCAAAGAAACGTATCCCTATTGTCACAAATATTTTCTTACCGGCCCCAATTGCAGCACCTTTGCGCAATGGGTTCTAAATAATTTTCCAGAATCTAAGATTGAGTTG
>JALLOP010000074.1 GCA_027718005.1 Patescibacteria group bacterium AH-259-L07
ATTTTTTCGGTGATCAGCGGTTTGTCCTCGGTAACCGCAAAACGGGCAGATTCCGTAACGATCAGCTCTATGTCGGAGCTCACAAAATCCTCTGTCAATTGAGCCAACTTTTCGAAGTCGATCTCTTTATCGTATGGTCTGCCGGATAGGTGAATTTTGAATAACTCCTTACGCGCTTCAAAATCTGGTTGTGGGACATAAATTCTTTTATCCATTCTCCCTGATCTCAAAATTGCTGAGTCAATCATATGAGGACGATTGGTTGCTCCGACTACCAAAATTTTATTATTGCCAGCATCGTTCAGTTCCATTAAGAATTGATTGATTTCTTCTTTTTTAACATCGGCGTGGCCGCCCAATTCTTCTCTTTTGGGCAATAATCCTTCGATTTCATCTATAAAAATAATCGTGGGGGCTTTGAGTTTTGCCATTTCAAAGACCTTGGCAATATTGGAAACAGCGCCATGCACATAAGGCGTGGCAACATCTGATGGCTTCAATTCAATAAAATTGTAGCTCATTTCTTCCGCAAGTTTTCTTACAATGAAAGTCTTGCCGCAGCCTGGCGGCCCATAGAGCAAGATTCCATTCGGAATTGATAATTTAAATTTTTTGAATTTTTCAGGATGCAGAAGCGGGTTGATCACATCGTTGATTAGTAAGCTTTTAAGCTCTTTCATTCCTGCGACGCAATCAAAGCCCCTCATAACAGTCAGGTCCTCAATAATCTGCGTGACTTTTTCGTGAGAATGCTCCTTTGTAATGATGCCAATATACTCTCCACCACCATGCTGCACTTTTATGAGTTCGTACTTTTTGCCCCTATCGACGACATCATTGGGCTTGATATTTAAGAGTAAGTAAAAGTAACTATCGTCGGACAAGCTATAGACCTCGGTAAAAAATACTTTCTCTATACGATTTTTGATCGTAAGTCCATCTTTGACCTTAAAGCCGTTGTATAAAATTGGTTTGGTTGGTGCTGACATATTTTTATTTTTTTGAAGTGCAATTCCGCACAAGGTAACTGTTATGCGCTTCTATTTGATTATTGTATCGATCAACGCTGGAATCAAACGCGGCCGCGTCTCGATTGTAGGAGGCTAACTTAGAATTATAAGTGTCAATCTTTGCGTTGTATTCATCGATTTGATATTGAGGAGAATACTCCTCCACAGAGCTATATTGAAGTTCATTTTCCAATCTCTCCAATTCGTTCGCTCGTATTTCCATAGAGTATTGAGCGATTGTAAGTTGCTGTTCGCTTTCGCTTGGTTGCAACGCTACGGCTCGATCATAGTGATTTCTTGAGCATCGATATTCTCCGATAATTACATCATCAGACGCAACTCTTCTGACTTGATTGGTGCTAGGTGTGTTTGGGGTATAAGTCGGAGCCGGCGTGCTGTCACCAGAAAAACTTATCCAGATTACTACCAAGATCACGCCACCGACTATCGAGACCACTTTCCAGTTCCGCTTGCTAGGATCAATCGCACTGGGCTCGCTCTCCGTGCGTTTTCTACGAAAGGTTTTTTTAGGTTTTGGCGATTCCTCGTCCAGAAACCCTAAATCAAAATCTAACTTTTTATCTTTGTCCCTCATAGTTCGCTAAAAATTGCCGCCGAAAATATTAAAACATAGAAAATCGCCGGCAACACTACAAACCATATCATCGCTCTGGTTTTCTCTGTTTTCTGTATGAACATCACTCCTTGATAGCTTAATCGGATGGAATAAATTAGTGCAGCAATTATTACAAAGAAGAACAATATATCTATGGATGTGCCTTCTCCGTACTCGAAATATTTGTTGCCATAGATGATTGTATTCAGGAATAAAGAAGCGATAACTGCGGCAGTAAGAGGTAGTCCAGAAAACATGTAGATGTTTCTTGATGCATCAAAATTATCGCCACCCTTTGACCACTTAACCCTCAGATGATAAATTGCTCCGCCTATCCAATATTGCAAATATCCAGCCACAATTCCTGCGACAGCAACTATAGCCCAAACTTCCAACCATCCGCTGCCCCCAAAGTCACTCATCCGATCAACAGCAGTTGCCGCTCCAGTAGCCCAGATAATAAAAAAGAGATAGGGTGGATTCTTAACCCTAAGGTATTTATCGCAAAATGCCGGGAAATCTCTAAAGCATGATTTTAAGTATTCTCTAAAGTTGGGCTTTGCCCCGGCTTCCTTTTCTTCTTCAATTTTGGGCCCTTTATGAAGAGGAGATTTTTCTTGCTCCTTTTCCAAAAAATCCAGATCAAAATTTAATTTTTTATCTTCCATAATCAATCTCTATTTTTGTATATCCAACCTGCTATAAAGAAAATCAAACCGATGCCATAGAACCAAATCGTTAACCAACCGAGCACAGACAGGATATTAGCCACATTCGCCTTTTGCCGCGCGCTTTTCATGAAGTCAGTTAAGCCACCGTAAATATGCGCATCAATTAATACAACAAAGGCCGCTTCTTCAAATTGCCCTTCAAATTTTTTTTTAGCAAGTTTTACATATGAGTTTCTATATTCATCAAACTGATCTAAGTTCCGAAGGTTCACCTTCGCCATATTAGATTTAATCTCTTCAACTAATTCATCGATAACCTTTTTATTAAAGTTGAAGAGCTCAATGTTTTCGTAAATCAATCTACCCGCCTCTTCAAACAACGGCTTAGCCATATTTTCCTGCTGTTTATCGAAATAATCCCGGGCTCGCTGATATTTCTTCAGCGCGAGCATCGAGATGCACAGTTTTTTTTGGTTATCATAAAACTCCTGTAACTCAGCGTTGCTTTTGTATTTTTCTCTATCAGATTCAATCAGCTTTAATACCTCTTCATATTTTTCTGCGGCTACGAGGTCGGCAACGGGCTGAACTAAACCAGCATTCTTTTTAGTTTCTTCAAGAACTCGAATGTCGTGCTTAACTTTGGTTTCAAGACTTGCTGTCCCCGAAATTTTTAGTGCAATATTCATCAATGCTATTGCCTTGTCTGTTTCGCTAAGATTGTTGTGTAAATCTAAGACGACAGTTCGAATGGCATTAGTAGCCCTATCGCGTATGATTTTTGATTGACTGTCATCGTACAAACCAAGATCAATCAATTCATTAAATTTTTTCTGAAGCATCCCAATTAAGTCTTTGATTGTTTGAGACTCTTTTTTATCGATAACACCATCTTCACTTACGTTTAGAGACTCCAGCTCTTCAACGACTTCAACAACATTCTGATAGATCGGATCGAGAACCGTCTTTTCAGCTGCTGTTCCTTTCACACCCAAAACCTTGGAGCTTTCTGCAATATATGCATTATCGTCATGAAGATGTCCAAGCTCTGTATAAATATCGGCTACATAAGAGACGGCATTCAATTTAAACTCATCTATAATCTTCTGGCTTGTGCCGAGTTCGTCATGAAGTTTGTACACTTTGGCAAACGAGTTCCAGAATTTATCCGAACCAACAAGTTCTTTCCAAAGATTCAGCGATCGTTTGAGGTTCGCTTTATTGTCTTTTTTGAAAAGCAGGAGACAATACAGAATGGCAAGGTTCTTTTTGTACAGAAGTGACTTCACGGTGTCTTTCTCTGAGTTATGTTCCCAAACTCGACTCGCTTCGGTGTAATCTTTGTTCCTTAGAAGGCCTGCCGCTTGTTCATCAATGCGATCTGCAATTTGAAACCAGAAGAAATGCTCCTTTATTTTCTTTTTCGGAGAAGACAATTTTTGGACCGCCCCTTTTACTGATTCCTCTGTTCGAAAATCATCGAAAATATCCAAGTCCAAATCATACTCTGGTAAGTCCTCAATCTTCAGACGATTGATAATTTCTTTTGACCGCTTCAAAACATCTCTCTGTCTTACAGAAGTATCGAGCCCAAGAATGTGATATGAATTGTTTTTGAGAGTTTTTGACATATTTAGTGAGTAATGCCGGAAAGGTTTCCTCTAATCGCTTCTTGCTCTTCTGGTGGAAGCAGAAGCATTAAACTATGAACGCACCTTTTCAGCTCATCGACATCGCCAAGATCCATTGCGCGTTTTCCTTTAGAAATGTAATAACTCGCTTCTTTCTCGCTAAGAAAGGTGTGGTTTTCCGTTGTGAGCTTCTCAAACTGATAAGCCCACATAGCCGGATTAGCCAATGCTACCCGCATGCCCAATTCTTTGACCTGCTCATTAACCCTCATGAGCAGGTATTTGTCCTTTCTTTCGATCGCTCTTTCGCCTTCCTCTTTTAGCGTCTTGATTTGGTCATTATTCATCTCTTTTTCTTTTTCATCGCCGAGCGTTTCAATGACCTTCTGAATATCAGCAATACTCTCATTGAATTCTTTGGTGAGTTGCGGCAACGCTTTTGCTTTTTCAATTTGGTCGAGTTTAACTTTCAAATCTTTGAGCTGTTTGTGAGCCTTTCTCTTTTCGTCTTGATCGATGTGGGCATTACCTATGCTCGTATTCACTGATTGAACAGTATTCTCAAGTTTTGATTTTTCTTCTGGAGTGCAATTTGCTTCGATAGTTTTTATTCGTTCTCGTTGGGCATTAAGATCCGACTCCATTTGTTCTACATCAATATCCTCGGCATAAATTGTGGCGCGCGCGTTAAGAGATAGGTCTATGGTTGGAATAAACGCCTCAACCGTTACTTCTCTTGATTCATTGACCTCAATCTTGATTTCCACCTCAGTACCGTCTGGCAAATCATAGGGCAGATTTTCTCCTGTGATTTTCAAATCGCAAATAAGATGATTGCGATCTAGTGTTTCAGATTCTCCTTCATACACCTTAATCGGCAAAGCATTTTCGGTATCTCCTTTTTTCAATCTCTTCACCGTCTTGTATGTTTTTACCATTCTCAAAGGCAAGATGCTGTTCTTTTCGAAGAACGGCTCAAACATCTCGGTGAGAGCAAATCCGCTGCTCATGTCCCTTTTAGCCACCGCAACGCCGATCGAATGCGGGATAGGCGCGCCGGTTACGGAAAGTCCATGAGTTATAGCAAAAGAATCGGGGTCAACCTGCACGGAATTGCCGTCCTTATCAAATAAGTAAACCCAAAATAAGTTCGTTTTGCGCGGCTCGAGGACGACAGTGTCAAAAAATTTGCCGCCCTTTAATTTAGCTTTTGATCCGCTATAGAATCCGCTCTCGCCTTGGATTTGCACATAGTATTCGTCATCTGAATCCTTCAGCTCTTCAATCACACCGCTTACAGTTTCCTCTTCTTCTGAGGTTAGTGATTCGTAGTTCAGCGTCAGCGTTTTTACGCTCCTGTCCACTTTCTTTTCCTTGTTGAGGAATTCTTTGGGAATTCTTTGGCTGATAGCAAATATGCATGCGCCGCGGGCAACCACCGTCAGCGGGTCAACGGACGAGTCAACTGTAATTTTAAACTCTTGATTCAGACGATCTTTAATGTATGGTATTTGAGTAGGACCGCCTACCAATATAACCCTATGAATTGTCGATTGATTGACCCCGGACTCTTGAATTGTTTCTTTGGTAAGCTCAATCGTTCGGTCGACCAGCGGTTTGACAAGTTGTTCAAATCCTTTACGAGTCAGATCGACAGTCACATAAATTTCGTTGCTGGCGTCGTCGTCACCTATGTTCTCTACTTCGAGAACGGTTTTTTCATACTGAGAGAGATATACCTTTGCATTCTCGGCTATATACTTCAGTTTTGCGAATATGCTTCTGTATTTAGGATTTCCCCGATTGAAATCTTTGATTTCGTGTTTCTCTAAAATCGCGGGGACAATGATTTTATCTACAACCAGCCAATCAAAATCCTTTCCGCCTAAAAAGTTGTCGCCGCTATGGCTAAGCACGGACAACGCTCCATCTTTTGAAGAAATGAGTGCAACATCGAAAGTGCCACCACCAAGATCGTAGATGATCCAGTTCTCATTCTTCGAACTCATAAATCCGTAGGAAATCGCTGCTGCTATCGGTTCTTGAAGAAGCACTACATAGTCAAAGCCGGCAAGGTTGCCCGCTCTTTTAGTCGCTTCCGCTTGAAGAGTAGAAAAGTACGCCGGAGTAGTTATCACCACGGCTCGTGTTTCAAAATCAGGATATTTTCTCAAAATATCTTCTTTCAAGCTTTTCACTATTTCTGCGGAAATTTCCTCTGGTGTCAAATCTTGATCAATTCTTGCAAAATGGACCTTTTCAGAGGTCCCCATTAATCGTTTTATCTCTGCTTTATTGTTTGCGAATTCCTCATCCGAAGCGTCTTTATACAATCTTTCGTATGCCCGTTTTCCAACCACTTTGTTTTTTGCTTTATCAATCCCGAAAACGGATGGCGTGTATTCGTCTCCGAAGACATTTTTTATAATCTCGATGTTGTCATCGTTATTGATAGCAATCTCCGAGTTTGTCGTTCCTAAGTCGACGCCGATTTGAATGTTTTGTGTATTGCGTTTCGCCATAGTTTTAATTGCTCAATAGTATAATTTTTGCTTTTTTCACGACCTGACCTTTGCACATAATCGTTGGCTCGACCGTCTCCTTGACGATTGGTTCCGTGATTGCCGTGTCTTTTTTTACCGATAAAACATCCAAATTCAGACCTTTGTTGAATTTCTGGTTGGTATAATCTCGGATTTCTATATCGTATTTTTCCAAGTATCGCCTCAATTTCTGAACTGAGCTTTCAAGCCCCTTTCTTTGGATATCCGACAGCCCCGAGCTAACTTTTGCCATCCGTTGTTCGATTCTCCATATCTCTACGGCCAACGCAACCAATGCTTCCACGCTAAGGGACATCTCAATAACTTTCGGCTGGATGGAAAATCTTATTTCTTCTCTCAAGCTATCGCGCAGATGATCAATCCTTTTGACGGTGCCAGCGGCGATTTTTCCCAGCGATAAGATGACGAAGATTAATAAAATGGTTACTACAAAAAGAAGCACGATTTCTATCGCTTGAAAATCTATTGAATTGAAAAAATTAAAAATCCCCATATTAGTTACCGGGTTAAATCATCAATGCTTATCCCAAGCACACTCGTTATCTTTTTGAGCGTTTCAAGCGTAGGATTCTGATTTTTACCTGCCTCAATTTTGACGATGGTGTTATTCGCCACGTCAGCAAGTCTGGCTAACTTCTCTTGTGTAAGCCCTCTAGCTTCTCTTAACTTTTTTACATTTTTTGAAATGCTTGACATATGGTATCGTAGTAGTAGAATTACTATATCAGTTATCCTCT
>JALLOP010000073.1 GCA_027718005.1 Patescibacteria group bacterium AH-259-L07
CGCTTCGTCGTAAAGGATATTCCTTAAATGAAATAAAAATATAGTAATGATTATAAAAGAGAAAAATTTTGCATATATTGATGGCGCTAATCTGTATAGAGGGATTGCTGGGTTTGGTTGGGAACTTGATTACGCACGGTTTAGAATATGGTTATCTGAAAAATATGGCGTGAAACATGCTTATATTTTCATTGGATTAATACCAAGATACAAAGAATTATATAAATATCTTCAGGAATGCGGTTTTACTTTAATTTTTAAAGAAGTGATATATGGCGGTGATGGAAAACCAAAAGGTAATTGTGATGCCGATTTGGTTTTGCAGGCAGTAAGTGACGCCTATGAAAATAAATTCAATAAAGCAGTTATTGTTTCAAGTGATGGTGATTATTCCAGTTTAGTAAAATTTCTTAAAGAGCGCAGTAAACTAAAAACAGTATTATCGCCGCACAATAAAGATTTTTGTTCAATTCTTTTAAAAAGAACAAATGTTCCTATTGCTTATTTAAATGACCAGAAGTCGATTCTGCGCATTCAAAAAGAAAAAGCCCCCGATGCGGACAGAACCGCATAGGGGTCTTTTTCGTAAGTATTGATTATATAATAGCAGGTAGCTATTAAAAGTCAATTGAGTTATCCACAGATACTATATACCCTTGAAAAAGAGGATCTTCGGGTTATTGAAAATCAAAATAGATAAACGAACAATTTTACAAAAAGCACCTGCCTCTTATCAGACATAAATCTTTATGAAAAACTATTCACGGAAAACAAATAAAAAACAAACACGATTTCGCACACCATCGCGTTTTATTATACAAAAAGCTCAGCGTATTAAATCAAAACGTTCTCACCCTCCCAAATTTTTACCCTCCCAAATTTCGAAGAAACTTAGCGAGGGTGAAGAAAAAACTTGAGCGGGCAAGAAAACAAAAAAGAATGACAAAGGAATAATTTATCATTTATAATTGATTTTTGAAATGCGTCTCCGGGAGACGCATTTTGTTAATTTTTAAAAAATCTGGTACAATGTTTGTATGGCTGAACCAATATGGCACAATTTATCAGCAAAAAAGGTGCTTGAAACTGTTAATTCGAATGAACATGGTCTTACCTTTGATGAAGCAAACAAGCGATTGAAAAAATATGGCCGGAACAAACTCCCTGAAGCAAAAAAATTCTCAGCATTGGTTGGATTTTTTGAACAATTTAAAAGTCCGTTGGTATATATTTTAATAATTGCTGCGGCTATTGCCTTATCTCTCAAAGAATTTATTGATATGGGTATTATTTTGGCTGCAGTTTTTATCAATGCCAGTATTGGCTTTCTTCAAGAATACAAAGCAGAAAAAACATTTGATCAGTTAAAACAATTGGTTGAGCATAAAGCGCGTGTCTTACGATTTGGGTCAATAAACGAACCATCCTCAACTAAAATCAATGAAGAACATATTATTAATAGCGAAGAAGTGGTGCCGGGCGATATTATTATCTTAGAAGCAGGTGATATTGTACCGGCTGATGCACGATTAATTGAGACCCATAATTTGGAAACAAAAGAAGCAGCACTTACCGGAGAATCCATTCCTTCAGGCAAAAAAACTGAAATTCTAGACAAAGGAACGCCCTTAGCTGATCGGGAAAACATGGTATATTTAGGAACTAAAGTAGTGCGCGGCAAGGCAACCGCAGTAGTAGCTGGTACTGGGCCAAAAACCGAACTGGGCAAAATCGCCACCTTGATTAAAACCACCAAAGAAGATAAAACACCGCTGCAGCAAAAAATTGACAACTTAGCTAAAGTACTCGGAATAATTATCGGCACCTTTGCTGCAATTCTTTTTATTGCTGGACTTTCTAGCGGTAGATCTTTTATAGAAATGCTTTTGGTCTCAGTTGCCGTTGCCGTTGCGGGCATTCCCGAAGGACTGGCAATTGCCGTAACCATTACGTTAGCAGTAGGCATGCAAAGAATGCTAAAAAAGAAAGCGCTTACCAGAAAATTAATCGCTGCTGAAACATTGGGGTCTATTACCACCATTTGTTCCGATAAAACCGGAACCTTGACCGAAGGGAAAATGGCGGTTGCTCACGTTCTCCCCCAGGGGAAAACTAACCCTCAAGAACTTTTAAAAATTGGGCTTTTGTGCAATAACACGACAGTAGAAAATTCTGAAGAAGAACTAAAAAATTGGAAAATAAGCGGCGACACAACAGAGGTCGCATTGCTATATGGCGCAATTACTGCAGGGCTTGAACGGAAAAAATATATAGAACAATACCAACGGATTGATGAAATACCATTTGAGTCAGAAACAATGTATATGGCAACACTTCATACAATAAGGGGCGAAAAAAACAAATATGCAATACTTGTTAAAGGGGCGCCTGAGAGAATTTTAATGCTCACTCAACTGACAAATAAACAAAAACAAAAAATAAAAAAAGAGTTTGAAGAACTTACTAAAAAAGGTTTAAGGGTCCTGGGATTTGGACAAAAAATAATCCATGAGAAAAATTTAAAAAATCTATCCCACGAAAATCTCACAGACATTGCGTTTATGGGATTTATTGCGCTGAAAGACCCTCTAAGAGAAGATGCGAAAGAAACGATTGATAATTGTAAACGAGCCGGCATTCGACCGATTCTTGTTACGGGCGATCATAAGCTCACTGCCAAAACTATTGCTCAAGAGATTGGATTGATAAAAATGGGTGATAAAATTCTAGAGGGCTCTGACCTTGATAAACTTTCAGATGAAAATTTAAAAAAAGAATTAAAACACATAAGTGTTTTTGCGCGCGTTGAGCCAAAACATAAAATTAGAATTGTTGATATACTGCAAAGCCAGGGCGAGGTCGTTGCCATGACCGGCGATGGAGTTAATGATGCGCCGGCCATTAAATCAGCAGATATTGGTATTGCCTTAGGATCAGGATCAGAAGTAACCAAAGAAACCGCTGACATTGTTTTACTTGATGATCATTTCAAGACAATTGTTGATGCGATTAAAACAGGGCGAACGATTTTTAATAACATCAAAAAAATCATACTATACTTACTCGCCGCCCCCTTTACTGGATTTACTCTTATTGGCTCGTCAATACTCTTTGGGCTTCCTCTTCCTCTTCTTGCTGGTCAAATCCTATGGGTCAATATAATTGAAGACACCTTGCCGGCAATGGCGCTTTCATATGAAAAAGAAGAAAAAGAAGTATTAAAAGAAAAGGCGCGCGGACATAAAGCACAAATTCTGGACAAAAAAATGAAGTTTCTTATCTTTATCATCGGATCAATGAGCAGTTTAATTCTTCTAGGCTTATATTTATACCTGCATCATATTGATAAAGACGTTGCCTATATTCAAACTATGATATTTATTGGTCTTGGGGTTGACAGTCTTTTTTATGTATTTTCCTGTAAAAACTTAAAAAAACTTATCTGGCAGTACAACCCGTTTGATAATATTTTTCTTAATGCCAGTATTTTATTTGGCTGGATAATGTTTTTTGTTGCCCTTTATGTTCCTTTTTTTCAAAAAATCTTGCGAACAGTTCCCCTCAATATCAATGACTGGCTCATTTTAATTGGACTGGGAATCATTAATCTTGCGCTTATTGAATTTGGCAAATCATTATTTATTCATAAAAAAATATAACTATGGCCTTTATCCAGATTGCTATTATTATCCTTGCCTCTATTATTTTGGTAAAATCCACACACTGGGTGATTAAATCTCTGTACTACCTTGCTCAATACTTTCATGTACCCAAATTTGTTATGGCGTTTATTTTAGCAGGCCTTGCCACTTCTTTCCCTGAACTCTTTGTAGGCATTTCCTCTGGGCTCAATAAAACGCCAATTCTTTCCCTCGCTAATGTTTTTGGCTCAAATATTGCAAATCTTACCCTGGTTTTAGGCATAACCGTTATATTTGTTAAAGGCATTAGTTCAGAATCACGGATCATTGGCCGAAATATTATCTATACCTTGCTTTTAATTATCTACCCTATTTTGCTTGCCTCAGACGGGCTTATCTCGCGCGTTGACGGCGCAGGGCTTCTTGTCCTTTTTGTCTTATACAATGCAATTCTTTTTTTCCAAAGTCGAGAGTTTGAAAAAAAACTTGTCGGCGCCCGGCGCAAAGACCTTATCAAAAACATTCTCGTCTTTGCAATTGGTATTTCTCTACTTATGTTGAGTGCTGAAATTATTGTCCGAGCTTCTTCAAAACTTGCCATTGAACTTAATATTCCCTTGTTTTTAATCGGGCTCTTTTTAGTTGCGGTGGGAACCTCCCTGCCTGAAATCATTTTTGGGATTCGTGCCGGAATAGATAAACAAAAAGACATGATTTTAGGTAATATCTTAGGATCATTAGCAAGTAATTCCACCGCGGTCTTAGGCGTAACTGCCATTATCGCACCTATTATGATTACGAGAATAAACCTTTTGACAAGCAGCTCATTTTATCTCTTGGCTGCATATATTCTATTTATGATTTTTGCCCGCTCTGACAAAAAACTTACCCGCCAAGAAGGACTCGTCCTTTTATTCTTTTATATTTCTTTTATCATCATTCAATTTATGATAGGCTAAGGTGAACTAATAAAAATTTATGTACATTCTTCTAAATGATATCAAAAAATACTTAAACAAAACCGTCATTTTACAGGGATGGATTTTTAATGTTCGGTCTTCCGGCTCTATTTATTTTTTACAATTTAGAGATGGTACGGGCGAAATTCAAGCAGTCGTATCGAAAAAAGAAGTAGATAAAAAATCATGGGAAACGTGCGAAAGCCTTACGATTGAATCCTCAATTGAGCTTGCTGGCAGGGTATATAAAGAAAAGCGCTCACCCTATGGATATGAAATGCAGGTCAACAATATAAAACTGATATCATTGGCTCAAGAATATCCCCTTGGTAAAAAAGCGCACGGAATTGAATTTTTAATGGACCATCGCCACTTATGGGTTCGATCACAACGTCAGGCAGCAATTTTAAAAATTAGAGATGAAATAATATATGCGATTCGAACTCTACTAAAAAACAAGGGCTTTATTTTAACCGACGCCCCTATTTTTACCCCGACCTCATGTGAGGAGACAACCACACTTTTTAAAACAAAATATTTTAATAAAACTGCATACTTGTCACAATCAGGACAATTGTATCTTGAAGCACTTATTTACTCACTAGGCAAAGTATATGATTTTGGGCCAACCTTTCGCGCGGAAAAATCAAAAACCAGACGACACTTAACTGAATTCTGGATGATGGATGCTGAAGCTGCATTTGTGGACCATAATGAGAATATGAAACTGCAAGAACAGCTAGTAATATATATTATTCAGCAAATTCTTAAAAATAGAAAAAGGGAATTAAAAATTTTAGAACGGGACATATTACCATTGGAAAAAATAAAAACACCGTTTGAAAAAATTACCTATGACGAAATAATACAAAAACTGCAAAAAAAAGGAGTAAAAATAAAGTGGGGCGATGATTTTGGCAGCGATGAAGAAACTACTATCTCAAACATGTATCACAATCCTGTCTTTATTGAAAAATATCCTGCCAAAACAAAGGCCTTTTATATGAAACCAGACCCTGACAACCCAAAACTTGTTTTAAACAATGATTTGCTTGCGCCAGAAGGATATGGAGAAATTATTGGCGGATCACAACGAATTGACGATCTCAATACATTGAAACAAAAAATAAAAGAGTTTAAAATTGATCGCAAACCACTTGAGTGGTATATTGATCTCAGGCGTTATGGGTCAGTGCCTCATTCTGGATTTGGCCTAGGAATAGAGCGAACCGTTGGCTGGCTTTGCGGACTTAAACACATCAGGGAAGCAATCCCCTTCCCGCGATTAATTAATAGATTGCGGCCTTAACACGGCCTTAACTAAATTGACATTATTTCAAATTATGTTATCATATACTTATGAAAATCACTAAATGTAATCGCTGCAAAAAAACTAAAAGAGTAAAAGAGAATCTTGAAACAAATTGGAGTTCTGGTGGTATAAGACATTATACAGAAAACTTTTTTTCTATAGACTTTGACCTATGCGATAAATGTTCTAAAAATTTTATAAAGTATATCCGCAGTTATTTAAACCTTTAAAAATGATCGACTACTATTTGGCAAAAATAGATAATAATAACAATAACCGTAAAGGACGGACGTGATTTGGATTTATTAAACCATTAAAAATACGTCCGCCTTACAAGGCGGATTTTTATTCTAGGATAATTTCTCTGGATAATTTCTCTGGTAGAACAATATGAGTTATGCTATAATATAATATGAGTCTGTTGAATTGTTCAACAGCCTCATAATACTTAAATATAATCTTCGCCCGGGCTCTGGGGTAATTCAATTGGCAGAATGCGCCTCTGTTAAAGGTGATGTTGTTGGTTCAAGTCCAACCCCCAGAGCCTGGGCGAAAGATGAAACTCCTGTCGGGAGAGCTTTGACCGGAGAGCGAGGCAACCCCTCGCTTTTTGGTTGGGGAAAATTGGTATTGACAAAATTGAAAAAATGTGCTATGATAAAGATAATCAAAAGTTAGAAAGGAGGAATCTATGGAAACCGTAGATATCTTGGAAACGGCGTGCTTCCCCAAGGGCTGTTTGATCGATCGTGAGATGCAGCTTATGTTAGCGACAGACTTGGTGCCTAAACTGAAAGCAACGGGACTGACTTTACCAGAATGGACGCGTGGCGCTGCTCTCCTCGAGGAACCACATCTCTCAAGGGTGAAGGCAATCGTTTGTCGAGGATGTATGCTCACATCGTGTCTACACAACAGTAGGTATTCACCTATTGCTGAGGATGACCCGTTGCGTAGAGCCTTCAACCTCCCATACGGCGATCGGCTGGACTTTGAGCAAGAGGTGCTGGAAAAAATCCTTCCAGCGGATGAGGTTCGCAAGCTAGAGGAGCACGGCCTGGAAGTATTCAGGTGGATGTCGTCCTCACGCAACCAAGTTCACATTACTATCAGGATAGGCGAGAAACACATCGATTACAGCTCAAACCTTCGCCAACGTCGGGTTGACTTTAGGGTCAACAACGAGGAACAGCCTGCTCCTACCTCAATCACGTCTATCTCTGACGTAGTAAGAAGTATCACGGATGATGGGATAGGTGCCTAACCGTAACCCGCCCACGAAAACCGTTCGGTTCTCTGGGCGGTTTTCATTACTACAAAGCTACAATTTCAAACATAAATTTACTCTCTAAACAGGTTCGAACCCCCGTAGTAGAACAAGTTC
>JALLOP010000075.1 GCA_027718005.1 Patescibacteria group bacterium AH-259-L07
TATCCTCGCTCTTTAGTCAAAACTCCCCCAGTCGGACGTTGCCTGCCCCGTAGTTCCGCCCAAGGCGGATACTACTGTGGTTAGAACCTGTTTACCGGGGTTAAAAGATCAATAAACAAAACTATATCTTTCACAGGTAACGTAAATATATTTTGCTATCTTTTATATATCTGCGCGGCGTCGGTAAACGCATCGACATCGCTCGAAGTTTTTCTTGGGAAAACTTCCACTTTAATTGTTCTCTCATCGATCATTTCTACTAAAAAAACTCCCAAAACCTCTGTCTCATCATTTACGGTAATAGTAGTTCCCGGAACAGCACCGGGGGCGTGTTTGCGCACTACTAACTCATACAGAACCTTCCCCGTTTCTACGCTGACGAGAGCAGGATCAGGCGCATTACCTTTCACTCCAAACGCATATTGACACACGCCACATTCTGTAATGCCAATGTCGTCTTCAGCACCAAAAGAAATTTGCACTTTCTCTGGATCAATATAATCATAAGCAATCCCAAGGTGGCCATACGAATATCTCACGCCTTCTTTTTTTAAGCCACTGCCAGAAAAATCTATAGTGCCCTTTAAAAACCATGCGCCAACTAATTTCCCATCAATATCATAATTGATCCTACCCCCAAGGGGCGGAATAGTTCTATTATTTTTCTCGAGCAACGTGCTCCTCAGCGGCTCTTCAAAATAATCATAGGACCCGACTACATGCATTCTAAGAGAATTGTTACCGTAATGTTCCGGTACAATTATACCGCCAGACGAAACCTTTGTGTCCGTCACACTAAAATCAAAACTACCCAAGGACTTTCCAATGACTTGTCCAGCTTTGACGGGAATTGCCGGCCTTCCATCAAAGACCGACGCCCCCCAATTGCTTCGCTCATCAGACCGTGAATAGAATGTATCTCTGATTTGTACGTGGAGATCTTCTGGCATCTCGACTGTGTGAATGAAAGTAGTTGAAACACTGCAAGAATGCCAAATAGTAATAAGGTAGTCTGTGATTCCTTCCCCCAACCTATTATAGACTTCTTCAACGCCCACCATTACCCCATCAGCAGGCGCAACTACGTCATATGTTGTGCGCCCCGGATTCCATCCTTGATCATCACTAATATACATATGATCTGTTGGCAGGGGGTGCGAAACATGCATTTTTCCCATGGGTTCGATTTCTCGAATAACCCCTGGATCCATGGGAGAAAAAGTGAACATCACGTTCTTCTCCTCGCATTCACCCCAGTTCGACTGAAACGAAAAAATAGATTCAGATCTCTCTTCCTCGCCTGATATTTGTTCTTCGTTTGTTTCAGTTGACGTCTGTTTTTCCTCTGGACGTAGTGTGATTAACTTTTGTCGAAGCTCGTCCATAGTCTCTTGTGGAGCACCACGCCCCTCAAGAGACTGTAATTGTTCTTCAAGCCTTGTGTAGTGATCTGGCCCAATGATTAAGCCATCAGAATAGAGAACGTTAATTTCTCTATCCACAATCCTCAATTGGTCATTCAGATCAGTTTCTTCTCGAGCTTCCTCTTCAATGAGCAAGGGTGTTTCTTTGGGTTTTGCTTCTTGAGGCGGCTCAGGTATTTCTATTCTTGTAGGCTCAGATGTTTTTTCAGGTTGTACGCTTGTTTCTAGAATCTCTGATTGTTTAGATGTTTTAGAGATTATAGTAGTAACCTGTGTGGGTTGAGGGGTTACTGCTGGTCTTGGTATCGGAGCTGAAATTGATAGGGGTTGAGAGTCTGGGGTATCAGGTTCTTCTATTTCTAAAGAAATCTTGAGAAAAGATTCGGGCGATTGTAATAGCACCAAAGAACCGACGCCTATGATAACAAGCAGGGTAATGATAACTGAAATAATTTTTATTCCTAATACAAACATAAATTTTATTAGATATCTAGCAAGAAAATACAGCTGTCTTTAGCATCTGTGATGAATTGCTAACCTTGTGTTTCAATGTATGGTCTAATTGTGCCGGGGTTAGCTTCTGGAACAAACAAAATAGCCATCAGACCAGAATGTATTTTCTTTCCAAAGATGTTGTTCTAAGAAGTTTTTGTATATGTTCTAGATGCGATTAGTAGATATGCTTTTAATACGATTAACAATGCTGCTAACTGATATTTTAGGAATCATGTTTAAAAGTAAGTGAATATGGTCTTTGTCTGTTTCCATTACATCAGGTGTATTTTAAGATAATATTTGCAATGGCTCTTTTTTAAATATTTTTCCATTTTGCTTTTGCTTGTGGTGTTAAAATATGCTATACTATACCTATAAAATAGTATAATCTATGGAGGAAAAATATGCCAGTGAAAACCTTTAAATACAGGCTGAGGCCAACTAAACAGCAAGAAGAGCAACTGGCAAAGCATTTTGGCAGTTGTTGTTTTATTTGGAACTACTTTCTCGCACAAAGAAAAGATTATTATTTAAACAATGAACAAACTATTAGGGCAAAGAAAGTAAAAGGGCTTACTTATTATGATAATGCTAAAAAATTAACAGAACTTAAAAAACAAGATACGTATGCATGGCTTAACAAAACAAACAGTCAGTCATTACAAGCAACATTAAAAGATCTGGATAATGCATATGCTCGTTTTTTCAAAAAACAAGCTCAATTTCCCCGATTTAAGAAAAAATATGATAAGCAAGCTTTCAGAGTACCTCAACATGTCAGGATAAAAAACAGTAGAATATATTTTCCCAAATTTAAACAAGGAATAAAAGTAAACCTGCACAGAAATCTGGAGGGCAAAATACAAAATGTTACTATCAGCAGAAATCAAATAGGCCAGTATTTTGTCAGTATTAGCTGTCAGGTAAAAATTAATCCATTTCCAAAGAATAAAAACACGGTAGGCCTTGATCTAGGAATTAAGAACTTTGCTGTATGCAGTGATGGCAAAATTTATGATAATCAGAAAATACTGAATAAATACGAGAGTAAATTAAGATACAAGCAAAAGCAGTTAAGCAAGAAAAACAAGGGTAGTAAAAATAGGGATAAGGCAAGAATTGAAGTTGCCAAAGTGCATAATAAGATTGGTAATACAAGGCAGGACTTTTTACATAAAACTTCAACACACATACTCAAAAACCATGGTACTGTTTGCATTGAGGATTTAAATGTAAAAGGTATGATGGCTAATCACCGATTAGCAAAGTCAGTTGGAGATGCAAGCTGGGCTGAATTTGTCAGACAATTAGAGTACAAGGCAGATTGGTATGGCAGAAAATTGGTAAAAATAGATAAATTTTTCCCAAGCAGTGCGACGTGCTACTGGTGTAAACATGTAAATCAGGAACTTGCATTAAAACACAGAAAATGGATTTGCCCGAATTGCAAGAAAGAACTCGACAGGGATTACAATGCAAGTCTGAACATTTTAAAACAAGGATTACATAAGCTCAATGGCGGTAGGGACTATCGTCAAAAGCCTGTGGAGCTGCCATCAGTGGATGGAGCTGTGAAGCAGGAAGCTCAATTGTCTTTAGCAGTTGAGTAGTCCACTTTACTATATCCAGAACTTTTCCCCAACCCAAAAAGCGAGGAGTTGCCTCGCCTTTCTGGTCAAAAACTCCCCCAGTGGAACGATGTTCGAACCTGTTTGGTGGGGTGTAAGGAGTTTGAAGTGAATAAATTTTAGCAAGACGGATTTCAAACAAAAATTAAAAGAGAGCCTATTTAAAATTAGATCTCCCCTTGTTTAGATTAATAAATTTACGGAAAAAGATAATAATTTGTTTATCTTGTTCTATTTTAATTATTTTTTATTGATATCCAAAAGCTTATAAGCAATTTTAATATCGAGCGGAAGTTCGGTAGCTACTTTATAATTTTCCCCGTCTCTTACTTTCTGTTTCACCCTGAAAGTATATCTCCCTTCTTCCGTAACGGGCAATCCCTTAATTTTTGTACGATTTCTAAACCTTAAAATACCTTTTTTAATATTAAATTTATTTTTAAAATGATTTAATATTTTTTTATGTGGGTCTAATAACTCAATTTTAATTTCCAAAACATTATCTTTATCTACATCTTCAATAATCCAAAAACTAACCAACTGAAATTCAATTGGAATAACCAATTTATCATCTTTGAGTGCATTGGTTTTATCAACAACGAAATTAACTTCTTCTACGCAATCAAATAAACTTAATAAATTGCTTTCAATGTCTACTGATGATTTTTGACATAAAACTGACCAAATATGTTTCATAATTTATTTTATTTATAATCTACTTTATAATAATTGACTCTACGTATTCTTTACTTTTCGCCTCAGGCAACCAAAGAGATGAGAAGATGGTTGAACTGCAATTGAAAATTTTTGCTAAATCTTCTGATGTAAAATTAAGACTTTCTGCTATTCTATTCAATAGATCTATTCCTATATTTACCTCAGCATTTTCAATTCTTGACACCACCTTTTGTGTTGTGCCAATCGTTTTAGCTAATACTTGTTGCGTCAGTCCTTTTTCCTCTCTATGCTTAAACACCTCAACTGCAAGCCTTATTCTGACCTTAGCAGTTTCGGAATGCTTCTGATACCTTTTATCCTTTTTAGCTTCTGCTATCGCGTCTTTACTTAAATTTTTTTTATTCATATTCTTCATAATTATTTGGGTTTAAGATGAAATTATTATAATATTCATCCGTTTTATTAAGATATCTTTGTATTTTTCTTTTTTCTTTTCTTGTTTTATAATGATCTGGTTTCTCAAAGGCATTTAATAAGACCATTTTATTCTTGTGACGACAACACAATACTCTAATAACAGTATCTTCATTTTTTCTATGTTTTATTTCAAAAAATTTATAACCTTTTAATGGTTTTGCTATTGGAGGGATTGCTCTCCCATCATGCTCTTCTCTTATATAATTTATTTTTTCATCTATAGAAGCAATAATATTGTAATTATAATCTCTTTTTTCGGCTGAAGTTTTATTGGTTGAAATATATTGTTCAAAATATTTTTTAACGGGTGAAACCCCCAAATTTTTATCAAAGTAATAAACGACTTCCATCTATATATTTTAATTTTATTAATAATAATCTTGGTAAACATATAGTTTATTATATCCAATCGGATATAAAGATGTCAAGTAAAAACCTGTGGATAACTCCAACCAAAAAAGCCCTGCCTGCCGGCAGGGAGGGCTTACCTCGCTTTTTAGTTATACTGGAGCAGTATTTTACTTTGAAGATTTTTGGAGC
Organism: Patescibacteria group bacterium AH-259-L07; assembly: GCA_027718005.1. Lineage (GTDB taxonomy): Bacteria > Patescibacteriota > Patescibacteriia > UBA2591 > UBA6264 > JALLOO01. The sequence goes on from JALLOP010000075.1 coordinate 5,243, forward strand.
AGTCCTTTTGCAATGTATTGCTTCATCAGCGACTGATACGGAATGTCAAGCTCATTTGCTTGCTCTTTGAGTCGTATTAAAATATACTCCGGCATACGTATAGATATTGACCGAGAGGTTGGTTTAAGATTTGGAAACGCAACTGAAGAAAAATCAGTTGGTTCGAAATATTGAGATAAATCAACGTTAGCCCAGAATTTTCGTTCTTCATCTTCGTTTTTAAATTTTGGAATTTTAAGTTGTTTTTTCATACAATTGTTTTTCTTTTTTATTGAGATCACGCGCTGAAATAACGCGAATGCTATTACGAGCGGAGCGAGTAACAAGGTTCTGCGAAGCATGGTTCTTATTTTTTCTGAGCGTGAAAACGACAAATAAGGGTCGTTGTAGTTTAGTTTTTCCAAGAAGAATGTATCGAGGTTCTTTATTTGAATGATAGGTGTCTTTTACTATTTTTTTATTTGCGTCAAAGAATATTTCTTCACATTCTCCATCTGTTACACCATGTTTTGTAAAATTTTTATTTCTATTACCGTTATCCCATTCAAATTTGATCGGCTTTTCCAAAATATTCATATATTTTTGTATTGGGATTCCTAAATTTCAATACAATAGAAGGGGGTCGGCCTTCGCCTCGCCGAAGTGGCTTCGGCCACGCAGGCGGGGGAAACATGGTTTCCCTGTAGAGGAAAACAGGAGTGAGCTTGCGAACGATTATGTTCATATTGTATATACTAAATTATACATTGTCAAGGCAGATGTTGTGGATAACTTATAACCCAAAAAGCGGGGAATTCCCTCACTCTTTGGTCAACCCCGTCAGAGATCCGCATTCTTTAGAATGCGGCAGACAACTCAGTTGTCTTATCTCTAACGGGTCAAAACTCCCCAAGCGGAACGATGTTACTTTGCCCGCCGACTTCGTCTGGCCGTAAGCCGACTTTGTCGAGCCGAAGGCCGAAGCTTTCCCGGCCTTCGTAGCCGAAGTTACTTCGGCGGAGTAGGCAGCGTAGGAGGGGAACCTGTTTGGTGGGGATAGAGAGTCAATTTGTGTTTAAAATTGCTGTTGGCTGAGAAAAACAAAAGAAGCGGACGAAATTATTGCACCGCTTCTTCCTATTTTAACGGTTATGCAAGAACCCTATCTGCAAAACCGTATTCAACAATTTCCTGTCCACGAAATTCTGCTTCTCTTTTCATATCTTCGCGTATTCTGTGCCACGGCTGACCCGTCCCTTCAAGGAGAAGTCGTTTATCAAATCTATTGCCAAACCACATCAATATCGGGAGAAAAATATTACCAACTATTCTCGATATTCTCGAAGAGCCAAATAGGTAACCGTCATGAATCTTGACTTCTGAATATTCCCAAACAAACCGTCTCCCTTTGGTCCCGCTTGCCAGAATGGGAGCAGCTGCTGAGCAAGCTGTGAAACATTCAATCTCAATTGGCTTTTTACATTTTTTCATTTGCTGACAAATAGCCTTTCCAGCAATTGCTGAACCGCCGTTTGAGTTAAGAAAGATACGAATTTCGCGAGCGGCAACGTCATTGTTCAGCCACTTAAACTCCCCTATAAATCGAAAAGCCGTTAATGGGTCGATGCTACCTTGTATCTTGATTTTGTTTCCGAGAGCGGGCTTTCGTGCTCTTGCCATCCTATATATCCAGGGCCCTAAATAAAATTCTAATATGCTACTAATATTCACGATCGCCAACGCCCCTGCTATGAGCAAAAGTATTTCCATTTTTGCCTCCTTTGTCAAAGGTTGTTTGTTGTTTGTGCTAACTCTATGTTAACTACCGATAGTTTAGCATAAATTTGCTGATTTGTCAACACCACTTTCCCCCAACCCAAAAAGCGAGGAATTACCTCGCTCTGTTAAACATTATGTTCTTAACATATCTACACTTACTAAACAAAAAGTTGGTTGAAATTAGACATCAACCAA
>JALLOP010000076.1 GCA_027718005.1 Patescibacteria group bacterium AH-259-L07
ATAAAAAAATATTACAATTTATATGTTAACTTCACATATTCGAAATTTTTGTATCATAAGTCACGTGGACCATGGAAAGTCAACTTTAGCTGACCGGTTTTTAGAATTAACCAATACCATTCCCAAAGAAAAAATGAAGCCGCAGTATTTAGATCGCATGCCGTTAGAGCGAGAGCGGGGGATTACGATTAAACTCCAACCAGCAACTATGACGTGGAAAGATTACACCCTGAATCTTATTGATACCCCTGGACATGTTGATTTTTCTTATGAAGTTTCCCGTTCATTAGCAGCAGTTGAGGGCGCTATTTTATTAGTTGATGTAAGCCAAGGGATTCAAGCCCAAACCTTAGCCAACCTTTATCTTGCACAAGAACAAAAATTAGCTCTTATTCCAGTAATTAATAAGATTGATTTAGAAAGTATTGATATTGATGAGAGAAAAAAAGAACTTGCGAATATATCAAACAAGCGCGAAGATGAAATTATTTGTATTTCAGCAAAAAAAGGTATTAATATTGAAAAGGTATTACGTGCAGTTGTTGAAACTATCCCGCCGCCGCAAGATAATAAAAAGAGTCCGCTCCGGGCTCTTATTTTTGACTCATACTTTGATGAATACAAAGGCGTGATTGCCTATGTGCGTATATTTGATGGCAACATTAGATCAGAAGAAAACATTACCTTTTTGGCAAGTGGTGCATCTTCTGAGGTTCAAGAAGTTGGTATTTTTTCACCGGATCTGAAAAAGAAAGATGTCTTAGGGACTGGAGAGATAGGCTATATTATCACGGGATTAAAAGATATTGAAAAATGCCGGGTTGGCGATACGATTGCGCATAACAATCAGTCAATTAAACCATTAGCAGGATATGTCACGCCGCAGCCAATGGTGTTTGCCGGCCTCTATCCAAAAGCAGGAACTGATAAAGAAAATCTGCGCCAAGCTTTGGCAAGGCTTAAGTTGAATGATGCGAGTTTGATATATGAGGCTATGCATTCTCCTGCGCTTGGTTTTGGGTTTCGTGCCGGGTTTTTAGGGTTGCTGCATATGGATATTGTGCGCGAACGGCTCAAACGAGAATATGATTTAGATGTGATTATATCAACCCCCAGTGTTGCATATCATGTGTTTAAAAAAGGGGATGATGAGTATGAGGTTGTTCATTCTCCGCTTGAGCTTCCTGACCCAAGCACTATCTCACATATTGAAGAGCCATGGATGAAGATAGATATTATTACACCAAAAGCATATATTGGTTCAATTATGGAGCTTCTTTCAAACATAGGCGGTGAAAAAGTTGCACGTACGACGTTTGTATCTTTGGAATATATTGGGAGCGGTTCCTTTTCCTTGTCATCCCGAGCGACCCAGCATTCAACAAAATTGAGTGCTGGGGAGTCGAGGAATGCATACCAACGGGCCATGCTTCATTATCATATGCCCTTATCAAAACTCTTAACCAATTTTTATGATACCTTAAAAAGCGTAAGCCAGGGATTTGCTTCATATAGTTACCAGTTTTTGGATTATAGGCACGCTGATGTGGCAAAACTTGATATTTTAGTAGCAGGAGAGCCGGTTGATCAGTTGTCGAGTATGGTATATAAAGATGAGGCGTATAAAGAGGGGCGAAAAATTGTGAGCAAATTAAAACAAATTTTACCGCGGCAGTTGTTTGAGGTTAAAATTCAAGCAGCAATGGGAGGAAGAATTTTAGCATCAGAAAGAATTCCGCCATTGCGCAAAGATGTAACCGCAAAGCTCTACGGTGGTGATGTAACCCGGAAAAAAAAATTGTTAGCAAAGCAAAAAAAAGGAAAGAAAAAATTAGTAAAATTAGGCAAGGTTAATATTCCCCCTGAAGCATATTGGGCAGTTATGAAACGGTAATATGACAAAGACACCATTGTTAAAGCGAGTTATTTCTTCAAAAATATTTTCATATATATTGATTTTACTTTTGATTTTTGGTCTTGTTTCATTGGGTCGTGAAATTACGTACCGTCTATCTTTAAAAAAAGAGTTAGTACGAAAAGAAACACAAATTCAAACACTTGAAGCAGAGAATCAAGAGTTAATTGACGAGCTGTTAAAAAGAAAGACCGAATACTACAAAGAAAAACAAGCCCGGCTTAAGTTTGGGCTTGCTAAGCCAGGCGAGGAGGTCGTGGTTATACTTGAGGATGATGACGAGTTAGAAAGCTCTGGTCGTCATAATAATTATTTTGGTAAAAAGGCTTCTAATATTACGTTGTGGTTTGAATATTTTTTAAAGTAGCTTTTTCGTCAATGTTTGAAAAAACATGTTTCCAAAAAACCCTGATATCATTTTGATTCAGGGTTTTATGAGTATGTGTTGGGTTATCCAATACTTCCTTCCATACTGACCTCTAAAAGCCGTTGGGCTTCGACCGCAAATTCCATAGGCAGTTCACGAAATACCTTTTTACAAAAGCCATTCACAATCATGTTAATCGCATCCTCGTTACTAATTCCACGCTGCGCACAATAGAACATCTGGTCTTCGCCAATGCTTGAGGTTGATGCTTCATGCTCCATCTGTGCAGTTGGATTTCTTACATCAATATAGGGAAAGGTGTGCGCACCGCATTTGTCACCAATAAGAATTGAATCACATTGCGAATAGTTGCGCGCATTATCTGCGCGTTTCATAATCTTAACCATACCGCGGTAGGTGTTTTGTCCATGACCAGCTGAGATACCTTTTGAGATGATCGTGCTTTTGGTATTTTTTCCAATATGGGTCATTTTGGTTCCGGTATCTGCCTGCTGAAAGTTATTGGTAAGTGCGACTGAGTAAAATTCTCCTGTCGTATTGTTCCCTTTGAGAATAACACTCGGGTACTTCCAGGTAATTGCAGATCCAGTTTCAACCTGTGTCCAGGAAATTTTAGAGTTGTCTCCCAAACACTTGCCGCGCTTGGTAACAAAGTTGTAAATACCTCCTCTACCTTCTTTATCACCGGGATACCAGTTTTGAATCGTCGAGTACTTGATCTCAGCATTCTTGAGCGCAACTAATTCAACCACAGCAGCGTGGAGCTGGTTTTCATCTCGCATCGGAGCTGAGCATCCTTCCAGATAGCTTACGTGACTATCTTTTTCAGCACTAATAAGGGTCCGTTCAAACTGACCTGTATCTGCTGCATTGATACGGAAATATGTTGAGAGCTCCATAGGACAGCGCACGCCTTTGGGAATGTAGCAAAACGATCCATCGCTAAACACTGCTGAGTTAAGTGCTGCAAAGAAGTTATCATTATACGGGACGACTGAGCCAAGGTATTGTTTAACCAAATCAGGATGCTTTTCAACTGCCTCAGAAAAGGCGCAAAAAATAACGCCGTGTTTTTCAAGTTCTTTTTTGAACGTTGTGGCGACTGAGACACTGTCAAAAACTGCATCCACAGCCACGCCAGAAAGTCTTTTTTGTTCTTCTAAGGGAATGCCGAGTTTTTCATAGGTTTTCAAGAGCTCTGGGTCGATTTCGCCAAGACTCTTAAATTGTTCCTTTTGCTTTGGTGCAGCGTAGTAGACAATACGTTGATAGTCAATTTTGGGGTATTTGACGTTTGCCCATGTTGGTTCTTTCATTTTCAACCACCTTCGATAGGCCTTGAGCCGCCATTTGAGCATAAACTCAGGTTCGTTCTTTTTTTCAGAGATTAGTCGAATAACATTTTCATTAAGTCCGGCAGGAATGCTTTCTTCTTCAATGTCAGTAACAAACCCATACTTGTATTGTTCTTGTTGCTTTGCTAACTCTTCTACTTGTTTCTTTGTGGTACTCATGAGTGTACCTCCTTATATACAGTTTGCTAAAGAACATATATATAGTATAGCATAGTTCTAAAAAAAAAGAAAGACTGCTTGTGTTGGGGATAACTCAAGATGCTAGAGTTTTGGAAAAAAAGAAAGACCCTAATATATATCAGGGTCTTTTCTCTATTACACTGAAAAGGATGTTCCGCAGCCGCAGGTTCTTTGCGCGTTGGGATTCTTGAACTGGAATCCACCAGAGAGCATATCACGGGAGTAATCAATTTCCATACCTTTGAGGTAGAGCAGAGATTTCAGATCCACGACAATGGTAATACCGTGACTTTCGAATTGTTTATCAAATTGGTTGAGCGTACTATCCCAGGCAAGTTGATAGTTTAAACCAGAACATCCACCACCAGTTACTAATGCGCGAAGGTATTCTCCCTCATCTTCTCTTTTTATTTTCTTAAGCTGTTGGGCAGCTTGTTCAGTTATACCAATTCCCTCAAGGATTGGTTCCTGAGTTTTCTGTTCTGCCATTTGATTACCTCCTTTGTGGTTTAGTCTCGAAAGAGCATCTATAACTATAGCATAGCTGGTGAAATACGTCAACAACACAACACAACACAACAGAAAATTGTGGTTGTTGATGTAAAATTAAAAAAGCTCCAATTTCTTGGAGCCTTTTATTCACCATTAAGCAATCACAACCCAACTGATATCCAGAATCGTATAGGTTGGATTCTTGGTTCTGAAAACCGGACGGACAGGCATATTGATATATGGTTCACCATCCCTAAATTCCGAAAGGTAGCTCATAAATTTCGTACAAACACCCGGGATCTCTACTGAAATCAGCGGACAAGGAACACTTCCTTTAAAACCAGCACCAGGATACTGAGTCATTGAATGCGTGTATACTCGTGCTCCTTCAGTATTTACTTCCACCCATTCCATTTCTTTCCAGCAGTCTGGGCAGTGTGCTCGTGGAGGGAGCCAGATGCCTGTTGTACAAGATCTACACCGTGTGCCGAATAGTTTAGCTTGTGTTAATCCCTTAAAAAATGGGGTGAGATTGCCATAGGTATGGTAATGGGTAATGCTGCGTGGATTGGGTCGCACCCAACTATTTTCTGGAACGTTTTGTTTAAAGAGTTCCTTCACCAACTGAATAGATTCATCAGGCGTAAGAACGACCTTTGTTCGTTTTTTTTCCATATTACCACCCCCTCTCTAAGATGGTACACGTGACATGCGAGCCCGTTCCTGCATGACTGACGGCCATACCCCGATGGGCGTTTTTGACTTGTAAATTTTGAAAATCTTGTGGTTTTGTTTTACCAAACCATTGCCAGTGATTATCATCGGCATGGAATTTTTTCCACTCGTTGCGGAGCTGCCAGAAGATTTCCACAAGCTGGAAGATACCGGTTGCTCCAACCGCATGCATTGATCCAAGAAGTCCGCCAGAGAGATTTGTAGGGAGTCGTCCTTCAAAATATGCATCACCGCTCTCAATAAAATCTGCTCCTTGGCCATACGGCCGCAAGCCAATATCTTCGTAGGTCTGGATATCAGAAACCGTAAATGCATCGTGTGTTTCTAACAGGTCTAAATCGTCAACAGGGTTTTTGATACCTGCCATATGGTAAGCAAGATAAGCAGCAAAGCGGGCGGCGAGAAAACTCGTAAATCCTGGCCATTCATTTTCTCGATCTGAGTACAGCGATGGATCCTCGTGAGGGAGAAGAAGTATTGGCATATCTCGGCGGTCAGCAGTTCGTAAGGTATGAGAGCCAGCGCCTACACCGTTTACTAAAACAGGACGATCAGTTAATTGAAAAGCGGTTTCCTCATCAGCTAAGATAAGACAGGCCGCACCCACACTCATAACACAGCATTCAAGAAAGGTTAACGGATCAGAAACAATTTTTGTTTCCAAAATTTCCTCTAAGGAATAATCGCCTGGCAGCTGAGAATAGGGAGAAAACCGGGAGTAGCCGTGATTCTTTTGGGCAATCTTTGCTAAGGTAGTTCGCTCGGGGTTGTATTCGTGGAGGTAGCGCTGCATCATCAGGGCGTAGTAGGTGCTATATAACCAGCCAAGCTCTGACTCGAAATCCTTGCACGCAGCAGAGGCAATATATGCATTTCCTTGGGCGGTGCTTACTTCATCCATTCGTTCCCATCCTATGACAGGAACCAAAGAAGCATAGCCAGAAGCAATAGCCATAATGCCAGCAAGAACTGATGAGCCACCGGTTGCTCCGCCGGTTTTAACCTCAATATTACCAAGAGGATCAAGTCCAAGATAATCGTGAATTTTCGCAGCTGCTAAAAGTTGATCACCGAAATGATCAGCAAATTGAGAGTAGATACAGAAGTTTACCAATTCTCGAAAATCTTGTGGAGCCATACATAACCCTTCTTCAACAGCCATTCTCACTGCTTCTAAACAGAGCTCAGATGTCTGTTTTTCTGGGTAAAATTTCCGAAAATCAGTCAGACCGCCGGCAACAACATACACTGGCCGTTCTAAGCGTGGAACTCGCAGGTTACCTTTGCCAAATTTGATCATCTGTTTCTCCTTTATTTATGACGTTAATGAACCATGTAACATGATAGCAAGAAAGGCTAAGGAGTCGTAAATAAATAAACTTTACGTATACCCTCATTCATGCTATACTAATAGGTATGAGTGAGATAGAGATATACAAAAATAAATACAAACTGCTCTTACCTGAACTGCCAGAACGATCACGGCGTCTGGTTGTGGCTGCTGACGCGAAATCACGGGGTCATGGAGGCGTTATGTTCGTCCATAAGACCTCGGGCATATCCAGAGTAACCATCACCAAGGGTATCAAAGAACTTGAGGATGGCGTCACCCTGCCTGAAGAGAGGAGCAGACAGCCTGGCGGCGGCCGCAAGAAGATCACCGAAACCGATCCAACACTTGAGAATGATCTGCTTGATTTGGTCGAAGACTCTTCTCAAGGAGACCCTGAATCACTGCTCAAATGGACGAATAAAAGCCTGCGTACCCTATCAAAAGAACTGGAGAAGAAGAACCATACAGTCAGCCATACCAAGGCAGGACACATCCTGAAAGCCAACGACTACCACCTGCAATCGAACAAGAAATCCAAGGAAGGAACGGATCATCCTGACCGAGACGAGCAATTCCAGTATATCAGCGCGCAAGCCGCGG
>JALLOP010000077.1 GCA_027718005.1 Patescibacteria group bacterium AH-259-L07
AGGTTCCATATTCTGGTGACCGGCAGCGCCCGTCTTGATTTGTATCGAAAAGGCGGCGACTCTCTTATGGGCAGATACCATTACTATCGATTGCACCCCTTTTCAGTGGTTGAGGCACTAGAGATAAATACACAACCGAAAACGTTTAAAGAATTGACATTTGTGAACAGTAATAAAGATACGGCTTCGGTATTTACTAACTTATTTACCTTTGGCGGCTTTCCTGAACCGTTTCTTAGCAAAAACCATACAGTGCTCCGTCGTTTTCATAATGAACACGTTGATCGACTCATCAGAGAAGATATTAGAGATGTTGAATCTATCCGAGATTTATCCGCGCTGCAAATACTGGTAGAAATTTTACCAGAAAAAGTCGGGGCTCTTTTATCATTAAATACGTTACGAGAGGATTTAGAGGTAACACATAAAACAATATCTTTATGGATGGATATTTTAGAACGGTTTTATTACCATTTTAGAGTTTACCCGTTCGCATCGAGAAAAATCAGGTCACTGCGTAAACAGCCTAAAATGTATTTATGGGATTGGTCTGAAATAGAAGATAAAAGCATTCGATTAGAAAATATGGTTGCCTCTCACTTATTAAAGATGGTTCACTTTATCTATGATGTCCAAGGGCATAGGATAGAGCTTAATTTTTTGCGCGATATTGAGGGGCGAGAGACAGATTTTGTAGTCACGGTAAATAAAAAGCCCTGGTTTGCCGTAGAGGTGAAGCTGTCTGCAACAAAATTATCAAAGCAATTAAGGTATTTTAAAGATAAGCTCAGTATTCCTGTGGTATATCAAGTGGTACAAGAGCCAGACGTTGATTTTGTGCAGAATAATATCCGTGTGATCAGCGCAGAAAAATTTCTTACGGGGCTAATATGAGTAAATCTGAAATCAAAACATGTCAAAACTGTAAACAAAGGTTTACCATTGCACCGGACGACTTTGGTTTTTATGAGAAAATTAAAGTACCGCCCCCAACGTTTTGCCCGCAATGTCGATATCAAAGAAGATTGGCAAATCGAAATGAGTGGCATCTTTATCAACGAGCCGATGACTTTACCGGAAAAACTATTGTATCAATCTATCGCGAGGAAGCGCCTTTTCCCGTTTATAAACAAGATGTATGGAAATCAGATAAATGGGACGCGGTAACGTACGGCCGAGACTTTGACTTTTCTCGTCCATTTTTTGAACAATTTAAAGAGCTTCGTGATGTTGTCCCACATCCTGCACTTGTTAACTCCAATAGCGTGAATTCCCAATATTCAAACCAATCGCAAGACAATAAAGATTGCTATATGGTTTCGGCAACCGGAGACAGCGAAAAGTGTATGTACGGTAATTGGTATCAACTTGGATGTTATTTTTGTGCTGACTGCTATAACCTCGAAGCATGTGAGCTATGCCATGAATGTTTAAATTGTGCTCGCTGTTTCTCATGTGCCTTTTCTCAAGATTGCCATGATTGTTCTTATACATATTTTTCTCAAGACTGCAGGGGATGTGACAGTATATTTGGTTGTATTGGTCTCCGTAATAAAAAATATTGTTTTTTTAATAAACAGCTTTCTAAAGAAGAATACCAGAAAAAAGTTCAAGCTTTTTCATGGTCGCATGAAGCTATTATGGAAGCAAGAAAAACAGCACGAAAACTCTGGATATCATTTCCATACAAATTTTATCATGGCAATAAAAATAAAAATTCATCTGGCGATTATCTTGAAAATACTAAAAGCACCCGTTTGAGTTTCAACTGTCGTCATAACGAAGATACAGCGTATCTTCAGGATGCATGGCAGATAAAGGATTGTCTTGATATGACTGAAATTTTAGATGCCGAGCTTTCATATGAAGCTCAAGGATGTGCGCATCTTAACCGTTGTGTTGGACTAAGAAGTTGTTGGACACTGACTGACTGTTATTATTGTGATCTTTGCTTTACCGGCAGCTGCCTTTTCGGGTGCATTGGCCTCAAACAAAAGGAATATTGTATTCTTAATAAACAATATTTGAAAGAAGAATACTTTGACTTGAGAGATAAAATTATTTCTCATATGAAACGTACAGGGGAGTGGGGAGAATTTTTTCCATCAGACATGTCTCCCTTTGCATATAATGAGTCAGTGCTTCAAGATTACTTTCCACTTGCCCAAAAAGAGGCGCAACAAAAGGGATATACATGGTATAACAGGGGGAGCCGTGATTATAAGATAGATATGACCGGATCTCAACTGCCTAGAACTATACAAGAAGTTAATCAAAAAATCTTACATGAGACAATTCAGTGTGTGACTCAAGAGGACAGTAAAACAAAAAAGAAGTACCCGTTATGCACTACGGCATTCAAGTTTACATCACTTGAGCTAACGTTTTATAAAAAAATGAACCTCCCGTTGCCTCGAAAATGTTTTCCGTGTCGAAGGCAGGATCGATTTGCCCTGCGCAATCCTCGAAAACTTTGGCATCGCACCTGCCAATGCGCAGGAGAGAGATCAGATAATAAAGTATATACCAATGCCGTAGAGCATTTCCACCAAGAAAAACACTGCTCGAATGAATTTGAAACCACCTATACGCCAAACCGTTCTGAGATCGTCTACTGCGAGAAATGTTACCAAAGTGAAGTAGTTTAATAGTTAAGTATAATAAAATTAAATTAAAAATTTTATGGCAAAAAATACAGCCGAGAAAGAGCTTGTCGTAATTCCAGATGAGCGAATTATTAATAAAATATATTTACTTAGAGGTAAGAAAGTAATGTTAGATAGGGACCTTGCTGAGTTATATGGAGTTGAGACAAGAGTACTTAATCAGGCGGTGAGGAGAAATATTGAGCGCTTTCCTGGTGATTTTATGTTTCAGCTTAATAAAGATGAATTTGTAAACTTGAAATCACAAATTGTGATATCAAGTTGGGGCGGTGCGAGGAAACCACCGCTGGCTTTTGCTGAGCAAGGAGTAGCCATGCTCTCGAGCGTTCTAAATAGTAAGAGAGCGATACGTGTAAATATTCAGATTATTAGAACCTTTACAAAGTTGCGAGAGTTGATAGCCACGAATAAAGATCTGAAACAGAAGATTGAGGATATGGAGAAAAAGTATGATAAACAGCTAAAAACTGTTTTTGAAGTACTAAAGCGGTTATTAGTTGAGGAGGAAAGACCAAGAGGGCAGATAGGTTTTAGATATAAAGAGTAGGTAGATTTTAGTAAGCTATGAAATCAGAGGGTAAACAATGCCAAAACTGCAAACAAAAGTTCATAATTGAACCCGAGGATTTTGATTTCTACGAAAAAATAGATGTCCCTCCTCCGACTTGGTGTCCAGATTGTCGGTTTCAGAGGAGATTTCTTTGGAGGAACGAACGGTTTCTGTACAAGAGACCATCAGATATCCCCGTGAAGAACGAGGAGATTATTTCCATATATGCTCCTGAGAAGGAGTACACTATCTATGACCATCACTATTGGTGGTCAGATAATTGGGATGCTCTGGAATACGGTCGGGAATATGACTTCTCAAAGCCATTTTTTGAGCAGTTTGAAGAGCTTTTAAGACAAGTACCGCTTTCCGGCTTGTCAGTTAAGAATATGGTGAACAGCGAATACTGCAACGTCTCGGCAAATGAAAAAGACTGCTATCTTATCTCGGCGTCTGGATCCAATGAACGGGTGCTCTACAGCAACAGGGTTGCCCTTACGAAGGATTCCATGGACCTCTATATAAGTGACAGAAACGAACTTTGCTATGACGTTACCGACTCCTCACAGTGTTACCACGTACTCTTTAGTGCGAAGTGCAGTAACTGTGTTGACTCCATGTTTCTGTACGAATGTGTCAATTGCCAGAACTGCTACGGATGCGTAAACCTCCGTAATAAGCAGTACCACCTTTTCAATAAGCCCTACTCAAAGGAAGAATACCTTAGGAAGATAGAGGAGATTGACCTAGGGAGCTTTTTAACGCTCACGCGCGAGAAAGAGAAGTTCTTAGAACACGCAAAAGCGTTCCCACGGCGCTACGCTTTCATGATCAGATCCGTGGATTGCCTCGGTGATAATCTCAAGAACTGTAAGAATTGTAAGTATGCGTTTGATGTTTTTGACACAGAGGATTCTAAGTTTGTAACATGGACCGGCTTTGGTATGAAAGACGTGTACGATGCGGGAGCTGGTGGTGGAATCGACCTTGAAAGGCTCTACGAAGTGTGGGATATCAGCTACGGTGGCAGCCGAGTTTTCTTCTCTTCCGTAATCTACGGTTCTCATGATGTGTTCTACTCGTGGAACTGTCACTCCTCTCATAACCTTTTTGGATGTTATGGCCTGCGGAGCAAGTCCTACTGCATCTTGAACAAACAGTACTCGAAGGAGGAGTACGAGAAGTTAGTGCAAAGAATCCGGAAACATATGGAAGAGATGCCCTATGTAGATCGCAAAGGCAAAGAGTATCGCTATGGCGAGTTCTTCCCACCCGAACTCTCTCCCTTCGCGTACAACGAAACAATTGCGCAGGAGTACTTCCCACTAACAAAAGAAGAGGCAGAAGCGCAGGGATATAGATGGAGAGACATGAAAGAAAAAGAATACAAGCCCACAACTATGTGGATGGATCTGCCGGACAACATAAAGGATGTAAATGATTCAATACTGGAAGAGACTATTCTCTGTAAAGCTTGGGATGAAAACCCTGAAGTGGCTGCCCACCATAACTGCACGAAGGCATATAGGATAATAAGGGATGAGCTTGAGTTTTACAGAAAAATGAAATTGCCGCTTCCAAGATACTGTTTCAATTCCCGACACTTCTTACGGTTCAAACAGCGCAACCCACTCAAGCTCTGGCACAGGGAATGTCAATGTGCCGGCATAAAGTCAGACGAAGGTATATATGAGAACATGGCCGAGCATTTTCACGGCAACAAACACTGCCCTAATGAGTTTGAAACCTCGTATGCTCCAGAGCGTAAGGAAATAGTTTACTGTAAGAAGTGCTACCAGTCAGAGGTTGTTTAAAGAGATAGCCCTTCACCCTTTGGAAAAAGGGTGAAGGATCAACAAGAAGTCGTATGAAATCCGAAGCTAAAACATGTCAAAACTGCAAACAAAAGTTCATAATTGAACCCGAGGATTTTGATTTTTACAATAAAATTAATGTTCCTGCACCAACCTTTTGCCCGGAATGTCGCTTGATTCGGCGTTTTGCTTGGCGAAATCAATATTTTCTTTATCAGCGAGAGTGCGATAGGTGTGGAAAAGCAATGATCTCTGTTTTTTCAAAAGATACAGGGCTAACGGTGTATTGTCCGCCGTGCTGGTGGTCGGACAGATGGGATGGGCTGGAGTACGGTGTTGACTTTGACCCAAAAAAGCCGTTTCTGGTTCAGCTACGTAAACTATTACAAAGGGTGCCAGTTATGAATCGTTTTTGTGTGTACGCAGGACTGGTGAATTCAGAATACACAAACATGGTGAGTTATCTCAAGAACTGCTACCTCGTAAGCCATGCCGACCACAACGAAAACTGCGCCTATTCGGCTTTTATCACCCATACAAAGGATTCGTATGACAGTCTTATGGTAGATAAGTGCGAACTTTGTTATGAATGCGTGAATTGCAGGAGATGCTTTAACGCGTTCTTTTCTGTCGATTGTCAAGATTGCCATGATATAGGTTTTTCTCGAAACTGTATAGGATGTAGCCACTGTTTTGGTTGTACGAATTTGCGGAATAAGCAGTACCACATATTCAACAAGCCGTACTCAAAAGAAGAGTATGAAAAAAAGATACGGGAGCTACAACCGAAGACTCTCACCGCTCGAAGAAAAATCCAAGAGCACGTTGAGAAGCTTTGGAATAAATTCCCCCAAAAGTACATGCACGAGAGGAAGAATACTAATGTATCAGGTGATTACATTTACAACTCAAAAAACGCCCGTGATTCATACATCGTAGCCGATTGTGAAAATTGCCGATTTTGCTCCATTGTTGGTCCTGGCGGACTCAAGGACTGCTATGACTTTACCCACTACACAGGCGGAGAGTTATTTTATGAAGGATTGCAAATTGGCGATCAGGCATCACGTATTTTCTTCAGCTGGTTTGTTGTCTCTGGTGTTCGAGAAGTGGAATATAGTATGTTTATCATCGGCGGAAGTAACATATTTGGCTCTGTCGGTTTGAAGAAAAGAGAGTATTGTATTTTGAACAAGCAGTACCCAAAAGTAGAGTTTGAGATATTACGGGAGCAAATTATTGATCAGATGAATATAAACCCGTACAAAGACAAACAGGGAAACGTGTATCGTTACGGAGAGTTCTTCCCAATCGAGTTAAGTCCTTTTGGTTACAACGAGACAGCGTATGAACACTTTCCCATTGCAGAAGAAGAGGCAAAAGTAAGAGGATATAATTGGAGACTCATGCGGGAGAGAGACTATAAGGTGACAAAAAAATCGAGCGAACTTCCAGAAATAATAGAGGATGTTGACGATAGTATCACCAGCGAAGTTATCAGCTGTGAACATGAGGGAAAATGTGATGATCAATGTACCACGGCGTTCAAGGTCATTCCTCAAGAACTTCAATTTTACAGACGGATGAGCTTGCCCGTACCGCACTTGTGCCCAAACTGTCGCTACGCAAAGAGGATAACGTGGAGAAATCTAGCAAAACTATACAAGCGAAAATGTCAGTGTGCTGGTATACGATCAGAAAATAATCTGTACCAGAACACCGTTGCTCATCAGCATCACGGATCTAATCATTGTCCCAACGAATTCGAAACCACGTACT
>JALLOP010000078.1 GCA_027718005.1 Patescibacteria group bacterium AH-259-L07
TAATCTTAAAACACTAGAAGTCTATGCCACTTCAAAAGAAGTGCCGCAATTAGCTGTGGGTTCAAAACAAAAAGAGCTCATGATCTATAAATTTAAAAACCCTGTCCTTTTAACTGATAATGCGCGTATTGCAAGATTACCAGCACTCAAAAGAGATGCGGTAATAAAGCTGTATGAGTTTCCGGATCGAACAGTTGAGTATGACGGCGTGAGTATTCATTGGTCGCCAATTCTCTATCCTGGAGTTTGGGCGCCAAGCATTGATACCATTATATTTGCAAACGCGATTCGTAACCATTTAATAAAAACCAGGGATTTAAAAAAGATACGGAGCTTTTTAGAAATAGGGACGGGCAGCGGTTTTTTGAGCAAATACCTTTTGGCCAAAAAGAAATCATTGGGCAATGAAATGAGATTGGCCCATTTAACAGATATTAATAAGGATGCTATAAAATCTGCACTCGATAATATTGCTAGTATAGGAGGGAGTACTCTTATATACTATACACATACGCAGAAAAATGCTCGCTTGAGTGTTTCAGCGCAGTATGATTTGGTCATTGCTAACCCTCCCTATATTCCCCGCTCAAAAGCACACAAAAATAATCCCTACGAGGGTCTATTCTTATATGAAGAGATTATAAGAAACGCAAACAAGCTTTTTCATGCGGAGAGCATTTTTATGACAAATCTTTCGAGCCTTAGTAAATCGTTTATTAAACCGCGCCTGGAAAACGTTTTCAACCTTAAGACTATAACAAAGTCGCGTATACCTTTAAAAATTCCTGCGATAACAGCTGGACTTTCAAAGGAGAGCAGAGACTGGATACGCTATCTTAAATCAAAAAATATTTTAGAAGAAGACAAAAGCGAGCGTTCTGGCTATCGGTACTGGCATACTATAGAGATAGTAGCAGGAAAAAAAAGATAGTCCCTGTTAGATAATTGCTAAGCAAACGTAACAGAGTAAAAGTTATCCACAGGTTTGGCATTGACAAAATATATATAAGTGTAATAATAGTGTATAGGATACACTAAGTATGGGTATCCAGAACCTTGAAACATAAGGAGGTGAACATGAATAAAAAAGCCCTAATCATTGTTGACGTCCAGAACGACTTTTGCCCAGGCGGTTCCTTACCAGTACCGCAGGGCAACGAAGTAGTGGGGCCATTAAACAGAATGGTTGAGTATGCCAAAAGTCATGGCTGGCTTATTGTTGCATCTCGAGATTGGCATCCTGCGGTTACCAGTCACTTTGAAACGTACGGCGGCATGTGGCCTGTTCACTGTGTTCTAGACACCAAAGGAGCAGAATTTCATAGAGATCTTGAGGTAGACGATGTGACGATTGTTTCTAAAGCAACTGAGCCTGATGAAGACGGCTATTCTGCGTTTGATGGCCATACTAAAGATGGCCAGGCGTTGGGGACATTTCTCAAGTCTCACGGTGTTGAAGAGCTCTATGTTGGTGGATTAGCTACTGATTATTGCGTCAAGGCAACTGCGCTTGATTCAGTAAAGTATGGGTTTCGGACATTTCTTTTATCTGATGCAATTCGTGGCGTTGATAGAGAGTCAGGAGACAGCGATCATGCTATTGGTGAGATGAAACAGGCTGGTGTTTCCGTTATAACAACTCGAGAGGTATGGCATGGAAAAACATAAAAAACGCCTCCCGCTCGAGACGTTTGACATTCCTGTTCAGAAAATTAGACGAGCATATTACACTGCAGTTTATTTTTGGCGGGAAAAACAGATCTTAGAAGACCTTAATTACGCAAAGCAGGTCGTGATGCAAGTGTTTCAGAAAAACAATGCGGTACTCTGCGGCACTGATGAAGCAATTGCGATTCTCAAGCGCTGCAGCGGTACCTATAAAGACAAAGATAAGGCATATAAGCTGTTTGATCAGTATGTAAGACAAGAAAGAACCATTCGTAGGTTAGACACTAAGCAAGACTACAAAAGACTTAAGCGCGCATTGAAAGAATGGATTAATTTAGAAATTGAGCTTGATAGTCTATGGGAAGATAGGTCATCAGAGGTAACCATTACTTCACTCTATGACGGTGATCGTATTAAACCGTGGGAGACTGTAATGACCATTGAGAGATTACCTCAACATTTTGCTCATCTCGAGCCGGCATATCTTGGAATTTTAGCACGCCGTACGTTAGTTGCGACAAACGTTGCTAACGTGGTAGAAGCAGTTCAAGGAAAACCAGTTCTATTTTTTGCTGATAGATTTGATCATTATGCAAATCAGACCGGTGATGGTTATGCAGCAACGATGAGCGGTGCCTCAGGCGTTGCTACTGACGCTATGGGCGAATGGTGGGGCAAGGAAGGATCTGGTACGATACCGCATGCGCTTATTGCCTGCTTTGGAGGTGATACTGCAGAAGCAACCGTAGCGTTTGCCAGGATGTATCCAGGTGTGCCCTGTATTTCACTGGTTGATTTCCATAACGATAGTGTTGCCACTGCTGTGGAAGTTGCTGATCGGTTTAAGGCAGAAGGATTAAAGCTGTGGGGAGTGAGACTCGATACATCGGGGACAATGGTTGATCAATCGCTTATTCGCAATAACCAGATGGGCGCAGAACGTCCAACCGGAGTGAATGCAATTCTTGTCAACAATGTTCGTAAGGGCCTTGATAATCACGGTCATGATGGAGTAAAAATTGTAGTCTCCGGCGGCTTTAATGCAGAAAAGATTGAATTGTTTGAGAAGCATAAGGTCCCGGTTGATGCCTATGGTATAGGAAGTTCGCTATTAAAGGGTAATTATGATTTTACTGCTGATATTGTTATGGTAGACGGTAAGCCATGCGCCAAAGTTGGGCGCGTATACCGTCCAAATTCAAGACTTATAAAGGTGGAGTAACTCCACCTTTTGATTTTAATAAGTTTAGCACTTTTGCTTATGAGAAATATACAACTTTTTAAGACTAAACAAGAATACGAAAATTTCGTATTCAATGAGATATTTAAAGAAAAGCTGATTGTGCAGCATTTGTTTTATCGTAATCTTATTCAATTTGTTATTGATGCGCGAGCGCCAATTTTTTACCATCAAAGTGATAAATCTGAGCATGCCAATTTTTCTACTTATTATAATTTTGAGCTTACGCGCGATACCTATACCAGCCCAACCCTTCAGAGCATGTATTTTCTCCACGATTTTACTCATATGCTGTTTTACTATCCCTATGATATGTCCTCAGTAACGCAGGAAGAATTCGATGACGCGGTTATTATGGGAGAGTATGCAGCATCAAACGAAACAGAGATTTTCATTCATTACAGAATTCCAGAGATACGGAAGAGAATCTTTCAGAATAAAAAAATTTTTTTTGATATATTGAAAGAGCGAGGGATTCCGCGACCAACAGTCCAGGCACTCTTCAAGTTGAGGAGATTGATTATTGAAACAGATATATTAGATTCTCTTTTCTTTCACAGACCAGACGATAAACCTATTTTGGCAACCTTTAAGAGCTATCGAGGAAATAAAGCATGGTGTAAACAGCGTTATAATCAATCTCTAAAAATAAAAAATCCAACAGAGTATTTTTATAAATTTCTCACTCCTGCAAATTATGAGCGAGTTATTACGAGCTACAACAGTTATACCAGCCAGGAAGATTATGAGCGGACGATCTTGATGAATATGCGGCTTTTCTTTGCCGTACTCGGCCTGAAAAATCCACCGATATCATTTGAAGAATGTTTTGAAAAGGTTATGCTACTTGAAGGAAAGGCTATGTTTAAAAATAGCGGGTGACTTACTAATAGCACTTAAAATCTATGAATATGAAAAAACTTCGCGCACTCAAAGCAGTTTATAGTTACTTTTTCCCAGAAGTACGACCTCTTATCCATCTCGGAGACAAAATCTCTGATGAATTATTTCTTACTTCAACCTCGCAAAAAAAAGCAAGTACATTGCTTAAACGCTTATCGTTTAAAAAGCCGCTCGAAGTACCTGCTACGCCCGAGGGTAACATAGATTTGGATATGATCCATGTTCCGATAATCGCTCGTATTGTAGATGCATATACCCCGTATATCCCTGCGTTGAAAGATTTTTCTCATACGTATCCAACAGCTGGTTCAAGCCCGGGAATATTTCATTTACTTGCTTTGCTCAAAACCAAGGGCATAGATTCCATCTATGTTTTAGAAGGAGAGTATGAGGGATATAAAGAGTATGGCAAGACCCTTGGCGTAAAGGTAGTTGAAATAAATCCTGATATAACGGATATTGGAGAACTGAAGTCAGGGTTTTGGTTCATCTCAAATCCATCTGCGCGCGATGGAAATATAATACCGAATGAATTTATCACCAGTTTATGTAATGCAGGGCATACAATTATATTAGATTTTGCCTATGTTGGATCAACACGGCCCTATACCTTTGACGTGAGTCATGAAAATATTTTTGCCATTGTTATGTCTTTTTCTAAGCCTTATGGCGTTTTTAGATTCAGGATAGGAGGCTTTGCGTTTAGCAGAAAGCCAATTCCTTCGCTCTATGGAAATAAATGGTTTAAAGATATAGGTCGGCTTCTAATTGCGCTAAAGATTGTTGAGGAGCTTTCTCCTGGAGTGCTATATACAAAATATAGACTGATCCAGGAAAAAATTATACAGGAGATAAACAAAGATTTCGGCCTAGGTTTGCGGGCGAGTGATGCACTGCTTTTGGGATATTTGATTCAAGATGATATCATAAAATACCCTAAATCGCTCCTTGACATGATACGCCCTTTTAAACGGGGTGGGGGATACAGATTTTGTCTTACTCCATACTTTGAAGAATACGAATTCTGATAAACCAAAAAGCATTTTGCGTTAGGTATAGATGCTGATTGCAGTGAAGTACAAAATGTGATATTATTAACCTATGCCCGATAAAACAACATTTTCCAACGTATTACTGGTATCAGTGCCGTCATCTGATAAAGATTTTGTTAAAGGATTGTTTCCTGGCGAATACATTGAAGCATCTCCACTCTCTCGTACGCTTGCACGTAAATATCAAGATATTAGCATTTTATCAGTATCATTTCAGGATTCGGTTTCAAAAGAAACGCTTAAAGTGTTTTCCAGCTTAAAAGCGGTTATTACACGATCAGACGGTTATGACCATTTGCCTCTGGATTGGATGAAAGCACATGCCATAGCAGGATATTTTTTAGGGGATTACTCTGTTGAAGGAGTTTCAGAATTTACCACTGGTCTCATTATTTCTCTGCTGCGTCGAATTCCTGAAGGAAATGCAGTTACTAAAAAACTAAGATGGGATCGTTCGCATCTTGTAAACCAATCACTAAAAGGGACAACCATAGGTGTATTAGGAACAGGAAGGATTGGGGCAGCAGTTGTTCGCCTGCTTTTGGCTTTAGGCGCAAATGTTATTGGCTATGATATTATACAAAATAAAGCACTGGAAAAGTTAAAGCGGTTTCAATATATTAATAAGTTTCAATCCTTTTTATCGCAATCTCAGGTATTAACAACCCATGTTCCACTGACTAATAAAACAAAAGGCATGATAGGCAAAAAAGAGATAAAACTTTTGCCGCAAGGCGCGTATATAGTTAATACGGCACGCGGTGAAATTATTGATCAAGCTGCCGTTGAGGAGACTTTACAATCAGGACATTTGGCAGGATATGGAGCAGATGTACTCCCATGCGAACCTCATCCGCCAGATTTAAAACGGTTTAAAAATTTTAATAATGTTATCCTCACCCCCCACCTTGCTGCATATAATAAAGACAGTATTTATAAGCGTTATGAATATACTGCCAAAACTATCCGCGCAATTTTAGATCACAAACAAAAAACAATACAATCCCTTAGGGTTGTATAACTTTTTCTTGTCATTGCGAGGAGCGAGCGACGAAGCAATCTCATCGTTGGGGATTGCTTCGGGACTTACGTCCCTCGCAATGACATCAAAGATGTCACTTCAAGGTTCCCGCCTAAATTTCGAAGAAACTTTGGCGGGGTTCTGCGAGCGCAGTGAGCAGGCTCTTATTCTACAATATATTCCGGGTTTATGTCAAAATATACTTTAACAGGATAATGCTTCTCAAGTTCTAGGACTTTGAAGATTGTAGATTTGTTAACTTGGGGATGCGAGACGTCAGGCCAGCTGCGCAGCCAAAATTGGATGTAGGAAATTTGGTATTCTTCCGCAACCTCAGCTGTCTCTGTCCAATCGTCTTCATGAATCTCTAGATCAAGACTGTAAATACTTTCTGCAAGTTGTTGTATATGGATTTTTGTTCTCTTATCAATGGGTTTATTTCTTGTTTTTTTTATCTTTGCAGGCGTCAGATTCAATTTGATTTTGGGATTATCTTTTATCTTTTCAGCAATATACTGATATGCTTGAATAAAAATCTCTCTTTTTTTTCCTTGTTTTATGGCAGCCCCTATGGAGATGAGCACAAAAGGGATATCAGCTTGTGAAATTAACTTTAGTACAGTATCTATAAAAATAAAATCACTGCCATCATTTGGCAGTTTCAAATCTATCTTAGGGTATGTTTTGGTATTGGGAAAAAGTTTGAGAACATCTTCTAACTTATCAAGAGGTCTCTGTGGCGGATGACCTGTTTTAATGGCTCCGTTTTGATAAACTATATCAAATTCAACAAAAGGCGGATTTTGTGCTATTGCAGATTTGATTGCATTTAAAGAATTTTGCTCATGAAAGTCAAAATTGTGGCCTCTATGACAACCGAATTTTTGCTTTACTATTTGTGATAGAGTGGGCGATGACATGG
>JALLOP010000079.1 GCA_027718005.1 Patescibacteria group bacterium AH-259-L07
TGTTCTAAAATGTGTTTTTGCCGGTAAGAAGAAATTTGTTTTTCTGAAATAAGTTCAGCTAGAAATTCATCTTTAGTTTTTAGGTATTCGTAGAAGGTAAGTGGATAAAGATGAAAAACTCTTTTTCTGCCGGTTAATGATTCATGAATTTTGGCCCTAATCTCTAGGGCAGAGGAGCCGGTGAGAACGAATTTAATTGGCAGGTTAAGATCATATATACCCTTGAAAAATATTCCAGCATTTTCTATCCTTTGCGCTTCGTCTATAAGAACAAAAAGCGGTTCTGTTTTCAAAGATTTCAAGGTTTCTTTAAGGATATGAATGAAATGGGTTTGATTGCCAATTTCTGCTTTGTCGGCAATTAAGTCTAGATTAAAGAAAAGAACATTGTGTTCAGGATAGCCCTTTTGCTTAATTAAATAGTCTTTTAATTGTAAAAGCATAGTAGTTTTTCCTACTTGCCTGGGACCAATAATAAGGGTAATTTCCGTCTCTTGTAAATGCCGGACGATTTCAGGAAATATTTGTCTTTGGGCGAGATTTTTAGTATTTTTTACCATATAATGCAATTTTAGCCCACACTAAAATTGTTGTCAAGAGCAATAATTGTGGATAACCGAAAAGAGCTAAGATCTCGTCGCCTCCGCCAATATTTTTAAAACATTTCATATAAAAACAAATTATATGAAATATCACTCAACCATTAATTATGGCATATGAATACGATTTCTAAAAAAATAGCAATCGATATAGTGATCTTGCCGCCTCCAAATGTCATGAAAAAAATAATAGCTATCAACAGGCAAGTAGTAATGAATGGAAATGCGTGGGGGCCGCTGGGAAAAGATGACTTCCTTCCCCATATGTCATTGGCAATGGGTTGTATTGAGCGTGACAGGCTTGAAACTGTGAGAAGTATTGTCGATGAAGTAATAGTAAATTTTAAGCCAATACCTGTTGAGCTAAATGAATTGTATTATGCAGAAAAGGCAGATGGCTCAAGTTTATACGCATTAAGAGTAAAAAATACGCCTGCACTTCAGCAACTTCATGAAGATCTTATGAACAGACTTCGACAATGTTTATCATATGATTGCACAAAGGAAACTCTCTACTCAAAATCTGGAGAGGAAGTAACCGAACCTGACTACATTAATACATATCCCGCGTTATACAGTTTTGAGGCATTTGATCCTCACATTACCACACGGACCAAGCAGGAAGTTGGTCTAGACGATTTGCCGATGGCTTTCACCGCAACAACGGTCGCTGCATGTCATGTTGGCATAAAGACGACCTGTAGAAAGATACTTTTTTCAGTAGAATTGATAGGTTAAGTGATATATTGCCTAACTTTGTAGAATCTATTTTTACTCAATAATACCAGAGCCATGATAAATCAAAATAATCTAACAGTTCAGTTCAAATTTTTTCAAATGTGTGCTGCCATTATTAATTGATGTGTCATGGAAAAACGTTTTATAAAAAATAGGAAAAGACAAAAGATCGCGGTACTGGTTGAGAAAAATGATGAGCCGTCGGGGCTAATAATGGCAAAAATTGCGAAAGCTCTTGATGTCTCTATCGAAGATTTACCATGAAAAAATATCTGGCATTGGCAATAGTCGTCACTGTTTTAGTGCTTATGATTAAACCCCTGAGCTTTCTTACAAAATATTACCTTCATGAATGCCCAGAGAAAAGTTCTGTAAAGCAGGATGATTTTGAGATGTATCTTGAGCCACTTGATTTAGAAAAATACAAACAAGATATTTTTTCATTCGATAAGGTTTTTGATATTTCTGTCGCAGAAACTTTGGCTTATCGCGAGCAAGATTTCGAAATTTACCAAATCGACAAAAATGGTGATGGACAAAATATGTTGATTTTTGCCGCCACTCATGGAAGTGAATTTGCGAGCGCACTTGTTGTATCGGATTTGTTAAATGAAATCGCAAAAAATCCGGAATTGTACGAAGCTTGGAATATCCGGATACTTACTCCAATCAATCCTGTGGGAGTTAAGCATCAATCGCGCTACAACGAAGACGGCTGCGATATTAACAGGGATTTTCAGCATTTCCTAACCAAAGGAGCAAAATTGCAAAGGCAGACTATAGATGAATTTAATCCCGATGTGATTGTCTCGCTCCACGAAGGACCACAAGACGGATTTTTTGTGATTGCTGAAAATTCTGTACCACCTGATTTACAAAAGGCGATTGCTACAGATCTCCAATCAGTAAATGTAGCACTCGCAAGAAAAAGTTTCTTTGGTATCCCGTTGAGTGATTCCGGAATCTGGCACAAGAAGCCGTTTGTGTACTTTGTGCAAAAATTATTTGGGATTCATACGCTTGGGAGATATGCAAACGAAAGAGGAATACCGATGTTTACAACAGAAAGTAATTGGAAGGTAAGAGATGTGAATGAGCGCAAGAAACCGCACTTACTACTTATCAAATCTGTTGTTGAGAGCTATAACTAAAAAAGAATTTGCCGCCAAAAAGGAAAATCGTTTAATATAGTTTTGTATAATGTACAAATTTTGCTAGATATAACGAAAACATTCCGTATAAAAACCAGTTATGTGCAATTTGGATTTTGGCTACAGAAAATCTTTTAAAATGTAAGATCAATTCTTTTTATGAAGACGGTAACAACTATTATTTTTGACTTAGCAGAAGTATATCTAAAGGGGCTGATTGGTGTTGAGCATATTCTAGAACCAATTTTGGGCCTGAGCGCAAAAGAAATTTACCCAAGGCTCCAAGGCGAGGATTTGGCATCATTATTTCATGGAGAAATTTCTGAAGACGAGTATTGGCAACGTATAGTTAAGAAAAATGACTGGAAAGTTGAAAATGGCGTACTTAAGAAAGCAATAAGAGAAAATTTCGAGGAGATTGAAGGTACAAGAGAAATTATTGAGCAGCTTAAAGAAAAAGGATATAAATTAGGTTTGTTGTCGGTTCACACAAAAGAATGGATTGAACATTGCAATAAGAAATTTGATTATCATAAATTGTTTGACTCAATTTTATATTCATTTGAAGTGGCGGCTTCAAAGCCAGACAAAAAAGTCTATAAATTAATTCTTGAAAGACTTAAAGCCGCGCCAGAAGAATGTGTCTTTATTGATGACAGCCCCGTAAATCTTATACCTGCTGAAGAATTAGGAATTAAAACAATCCATTTTGAAAATCCAAAACAACTGAAAAAAGAATTGGTCTCTTTAGGAATAAATCTTGATTAACACCAAAATCCAAACTCTTCGCCAGCCCTTCGGGACGTTGCACTCTGGCTCGGGGCTAACGCCCGCGCCTAACACGGGGCTATTCGGTTCACTCACTTGCAGCTCGTTCACTCAAATTTACACTCCACTTCGTTCCGCGCCCCGCTGCGCTTTCGTCGCTAACGCTCCTCAGGTATATGACTGCACAAAGGAAACACTCTACTCACAACCAGAGGAGGTGGTTGCTGAGCCGGACTATATTAATACATATCCCGCGTTATATAGTTTTGAGGCATTTGATCCTCACATCACCATACGGACTAAGGAGGAAGTTGGTCTAGACGATTTGCCGATGGCTTTCACCGCAACAACGGTCGCTGCATGTCATGTTGGCATAAAGACGACCTGCAGAAAGATACTTTTTTCAGTAGAATTGATAGACTAAGTGATGTTTCATAATAGAAAAATGAGTTAAGCGACACATTACTCGGGCATTTTTTCTAGCTAATCTTCTTACAAGACATATAAATTCACATAATCTCTATATCATTATGGATAACAAAATTTTATTGATTTTTGGGAGTTTAAGAAGCGATGGCACAACGAGGATTGTAGTTGATGAATTATTTAGAAACAAAAATATACAATTCATTGATCTTTTAGAAAAAAATGTTGCCTATTATGATTATGATCACCATAATTCTGAAGACGACTTTTTACAAATTGCTAAGAAAATGACACATTCAAAAAGTATTATTTTTGTCACGCCTATTTATTGGTACTCTATGAGTGCAATTATGAAAACCTTTTTTGATCGATTTACTGACTTATTACAAGTTCGAAAAGATTTAGGGAAGAAACTCAAAAATAAAAGGACGTATCTCATTGTCTCTGGCACAGATCAAGAATTACCAATTGGATTTGAAATACCATTTGCTCGAACTTCTAAATATTTTGATATGAAATTTAAAGGATATTTTTATCATTATGTGAAGCAAGAAAAAGTCTTTAATGAAGATTGTCGAAAAGAAGCAAAAAATTTTGTAGAATCTATTTTTACTCAATAATACCAGAGCCATGATAAATCAAAAATAATATGAGAAAAAAGGTTGATAAGGTTGATTTAGAGCAAATACAATAAGGAATTTTTAATTAAAAACAAACTAATCTAACAGTTCAGTTTAAATTTTTTCGAATTCAGACCGTCAGTTAAGATTGCTCAAGACATCAAATTTTTTTATTGAGTTTTTATGGAAATAGCATACTGTATTACTTATGACCAGTGATTACGTATTACAACAAAAAGCATTGGTAAAAAAGCTTGAAGATTCATTTATTCAGGGCGTTCATAAGTCGAGCATTGTTGATATTCAACAGGATTATGCTAATAATGATCAGATTTGTTTAACATCGGTAGTTTTTATCCCTGATGCCATCTCTAACAAAATAATCCAGAATGTAATTGATCCATTAGAGCAAATAGAACCTTATCACTACTATTATCCTACTGAGTCAATGCACTTGACCATTAAAAACATCAGGACGATACATAAGCCCCCGTTATTTACCAAATTAGAAATTAATAGAGTAAGCGAATTATTTAATAAAATAATTTCTAAGTTTCCTATTTTTGAATTTTATGTCGAGGATATTTTAGCTTTTCCCACGAGCTTATCTGTTATGGCATACTCCAATGATACATTTCAGAGGTTAGTTTTAGAATTAGATAAAGGATTAAACGAGATCGGAGTTCCTGATAATAAAAGATATCTTTCAAATTCTGTATTTTGGGGGAATATAACTGTTTGCCGCTTTGTTAAAAATCCAGGAGAGCAATTCGTCGCCGCAGTTAATAAAATGAGAAATTTGAAAATTGGAAAATTTAGAGTTGAAAATGTAAACTTAATCACGTGTAATGCTGTCTGTTATTCCAAATCAAGAGAAATTATTGCCAAATATAAATTAAAAGAATTTGCGCTCAAAGAGTAAAATCATTTAGTATAGTTTTGTATAATGTACAAATTTTGCTAGATATAACGAAAACATTTCGTATAAAAACGAGTTATATGCAATATTACTCGGCCAGCATTAAATCTATAATCTCATCAGATACTTCCAAAATATGAATTCTGTCGAAATCATTAAAAAATATTATAATTCAATTTTAAAATTCTTTAAGGTGTTTTAGCTCAATCCCGACTCGTCGAGACACCCCCATGTGTTCATTAAACTTGTATACATCTATTGACACAATATATACAAACTGATATACTTTGTATATATTCATAAAAAGATGTAAACAAACTATGGCAAACACAGAAATTGGCGTATACAAATTGCAAAAAGGCGGATTTAAAGCCTTTATTCCTCATCCCTTTCCACCAAAGGTGGGTTTTGACTTTGACCAAAATATTTTAAAAAAGAACAACGAGGCAACACGCCTTTTGGGTAAGCTTGATGGTATTACAAAATTTCTGCCTGACTTCGATTTTTTTCTTTTGATGTACTTGCGCAAAGACGCTGCTTCTTCCAGCCAAATAGAAGGCACGAGGGCAACGATGATTGATGCAATCGCGGCAGATGCCAAAATAGACACCAAAATACCAGATGATGTTGATGATATTTTGCATTATATTAATGCTCTTCATTATGGGATTAAACGAATGAAAAAAGACGACTTCCCAATGGTTTTGCGATTTGTCAGGGAGCTGCATAAACAGCTCATGCAAAAAGCGCGCGCCACTCACTTTTCTGATCCTGGTGAATTTCGCAAAAGCCAGAATTGGATCGGTGGCACTCGACCGGATAACGCAAGTTTTGTCCCGCCGCCAGTTGACGAAATGAACCAAGCGCTCTCTGACTTGGAAAAATTTATCCATGCCGATGACGCCATTCCTATCGTTATCAAGGCCGGGCTCATTCACGCTCAATTCGAGACAATTCATCCGTTTCTTGACGGCAATGGCAGAACCGGCAGAATGTTAATTACTTTTTATCTTTGGAAAGAGGGTTATCTAGAAAAGCCTGTTTTGTTTCTATCATCCTTTTTTAAAAAACACCAAAAATTATATTACGAGAAGATGTTAGGTTATCATAACGGCAATATTCTCGACTGGATTGATTTCTTTCTTGATGGTGTGGTTGAAATAGCTAATGAAGCAATAGGTACGGTAGAAAAAATTACTGCCTTGCGTGAAAAAGACATGTTGAAAATTCAAACACTTGGCAAACGTGCTTCGGAAAGCGCTGTTTCAGTGCTGCCGAAACTGTACGCCCAGCCAATCGTGACTGCACGTGTCATCCAAAAATGGACTGGATTTACTCGGGTTGGCGCACAGATTGTCATTGATCGATTTATCGAGATGGATATTTTAACGTCAAGAGATAAAAGTAAAAAATACGGTCAGTCATATATCTATAAAAGCTATGTAGATATATTTACG
>JALLOP010000008.1 GCA_027718005.1 Patescibacteria group bacterium AH-259-L07
ACGTTGGTTCTTCCTGAGTTTGTAGAGCAGTTGATAGAGAATGGATGCCTGGGCCAGAAAGCAGGCAAAGGATTTTATCAGAAGATAAAGCGGGAAGGTAAAAGCAGTAAAATACTCGTTATTGATCCTGAAACCCTCGCGTATCGAGAAAAGAAAAAGCCACGGCTGAAAAGTATTGAGAAAGGAAAAAAGATTGTGGATACTTCTGAGCGAATCAAATTTTTATTTACGGGAAATGATCGCGTAGCATCATATCTTCAAAACACGCTGTTGACCACATTAGTGCATGCAGCACAGTGTGTTGATGAGATTGCATATGATATTGTTTCTGTTGATACGGCAATGAAAAAAGGATTTTTATGGGAACTTGGTCCGTTTGAAATGTGGGATGCTTTGGGAGTATCTGAAGTAGTTAAGCAATTAGAGAAAAATAAACAACCAGTTCCCGCACTTGCTAACGATGTGTTAAAGACCAAGCGTAAGTCATTTTATTTTAACGAACGCGGAACAACATACTTTTTTGATTGTAATGACAAACAGTATGAGAAACTAAACAGACCAGAAGGAATTGTTATTCTCAAAGATCTGAAAGATACCGGACATGTTATTGAAGAGAACAGTGAGGCAAGTTTGATTGACATAGGAGACGGCGTGTGGTGTTTGGAGTTTCATTCAAAAATGAATGCGATTGGTTTAGATGCCATTTCTATGATGCATACTGCGGCAGAAGAGGTAAGTAACAATGATGCGTGTAAAGGATTGGTAATTGGTAATAATGGTGAGCATTTTTCCGCAGGCGCAAATCTGAAATTAATTGCTCGAACACTGTTCGAAGGAAACAAAGATAAAGTTGAATACTTTTTAAAGGAGTTTCAAGATGCAAATATGGGATTGAAATATATGCCCAAACCAGTGGTTGCAGCACCGTTTGGATATACGCTTGGCGGGGGTTGTGAAGTATGCCTTCATGCTGATGCTGTATGTGCAGCATTTGAAACCTGGATTGGTCTTCCTGAGGTTGCAAGTGGTTTGATTCCTGCGGGCGGTGGAACAAAAGAAATGTTATTAAGAACTCTTGAGAATGTTCCTCATGATTTACAGTTCAAGCGCGAATTTGATCCCTTAACATTTATCCAAAGGACATTAATGACTATTGGTGCGGCAAAAGTATCTTCCTCAGCATTTGACGCTAAGAAGTTAGGATATTTGAGAGAGAGTGATGTGATTGTGATGAATAAAGACCGCTTGATTGCTGAAGCAAAGCACCTTGTACTCACCTTGTCTAGAAATTATCAACCTCCACGACAGAAACGTGTCATACTCTATGGCGAGCGACTCTATAGCGTGTTCAAAAACGGGCTTTACTTGATGAGAGAGGGCGGAGAGATTGACAGATACGACGAAGTGATTGGAACCCAAATTGTTAATGTCTTAACTGGCGGAAATTTGAGTGAACCCACCCGTGTTTTGGAGCAGGTTGTGCTTGACCGTGAACGCGAGGCAATGATGTTTTTAGCCACGCAAGAGCAAACTCTTGAGCGAATCGCGAATCGAATTGGCAAAAGCATCACATCCTTAAAAATGTTAGGACCTGGTCTCAAGGCAAAAAATCGATTAAATGTTTTAAAGAAAGGAGGAACAAAATGAATAAGAAACAGCGAGCACTATTAGAAAATGTTGTTATTGTTGCTGGATATCGCACCGCAATTGGGAAAGCAGATAAGGGTGTATTTAAAAATACCCGTCCCGATGATCTTGCCGCTCATGTGCTTAAAGGAATAGTAGAAGAAACAGGAATTGATCCGTATACGATTGATGATGTGAGATTTGGATGTGCGTTTCCCGAGTCAGAACAAGGGATGGAAGTAGGTCGGGTTGCTGTCTTAAGAGCTGCTGGTTTGCCGGTTGAGGTACCTGGTGCTACGATTAATCGTTTTTGTTCTTCTGGTCTTCAGGCTATTGTTGATGAGATAATGTATGTTGCAGTAGGACTAAAAACGGTCGCAATTGGAGGCGGTGTAGAAAGTATATCTATGGTTCCTATGGGTGGAACACGATATGCGCCCAATCCGTATCTGGTGAAAGAACAAGAAGAATACTATATATCAATGGGATTAGGTGCGGAAGTTTTAGCCAAACAAGATAGAAACACTCGAGAAGAACAAGATGAGTTTGCGTTTCAATCTCATCAAAAAGCGCTGAAAGCATTAGAAGAAAATAAGTTTGAAAATGAGATTCTACCTTACCCCGTACGAAACGTATCTCTTGATGTATCAGGGAAGAGGGTTGTTGAAGAATTTAAGGCAAAAATTGATGAGTGCCCGCGTAAAGATACCTCACTTGAGGTATTAGCGCAGTTGCCACCCTATTTTCTGAAAGATGGCACAGGTACTGTTACGGCAGGAAGTTCATCACAAAGGAGTGACGGCGCAGCAGCAGTACTGATTATGAAGGATGCTAAGGATCTAAGAAAGCATGGGCTGAAACCTTTAGCTCGACTCGTTTCCTATAACGTTGTGGCAGTATCTCCAGAGATATATGGAATTGGTCCTGTTGAAGCGATTGATAAAGCACTTAAGAGCGCTGAATTAAGTATTGATGATATTGGTATTATTGAGTTGAACGAGGCATTTGCTTCTCAGGTACTCTCGGTGATTAAGCGGTTGAAGAGTGAAAAAGGAATTGAGATGCCACTGGAGAAATTAAATGTTAATGGCGGGGCGATTGCACTGGGCCATCCCTTCGGTTGTACTGGTGCGTACCTGACCATTAAAGGAATTAATGAAGCACGGCGAAGAAACAGTCAGTACCTTATGGTAACCATGTGTATTGGATTTGGTATGGGCGCAGCTGCAATTTTCGAACTCCTATATTAGTCCCTCTAACTTTCAAAGAGAGTTAGGTGAGGAAAAAATACAAATGTCCTGAAAATTTTCAGTTTCGGGACATTTTTGTGTAAAAGTCCTCTTGACCTTTTTAACACTATAAGTTATTATAATAGTGTTCTTTAATAAAAAAAATAAAAGGAGATTGTCTCATGAGGACAAAGAGAACAGGAGGATTGTTTTTAGTAGATATGGTAGGTTCTTATCCTGTATTCTCGAGGGAATGTTTTTCTGATGAGCAGCGTGAGATCCAAGAGATGGTTGAAGAGTTTGCCGTTGAAAAAATAAAACCTTCACGCGACAATATAGAAAAGCAGGACAAAGATCTCTCCCTTCAGTTGCTGCGAGAAATGGGGGAGCTCGGCCTTCTTTCTATAGATATACCTGAAAAGTACGACGGTATGGAATTAGATAAAACTACGTCAGCCATTGTAGTTGAAGCAGTGGGAAAGGGAAATTCTGGCTCGTTCAGCGTCATTTTTAGCGTACAAACAGGCATTGGCATGTTTCCCATTATTTGGTTTGGGACTGATGAGCAAAAGAAAAAATATCTTCCCAAACTCGCTACTGCTGAATTTGTGAGTGCGTATGCCTTGACTGAGCCATCATCTGGCTCTGATGCAACTTCAGCCAAAACCACAGCTGTTCCCAATAGCGACGGCAAATACTATATACTCAATGGCGAGAAACAGTTTATCACCAATGGCGGATGGGCTGATGTATTTATTGTTTTTGCGCAAGTTGATGGGACTAAATTCAGTGCGTTTATTGTAGACAAAGATACGCCAGGGTTTGAGATTGGTCCTGAAGAGCATAAAATGGGAGTAAAGGGTTCCTCTACTGTTCCCTTGCATTTAACTGATGTAAGGGTGCCGGCAGAGAATTTATTAGGAAATGTTGGTGATGGGGCTGCAATTGCCTTTAATGCTTTAAATATTGGACGGTTTAAGCTTGGAGCAGCTGATCTTGGTGGATGTAAAGAGGTTATTAACAACTGTCTTGATTACGCGCTCGAGCGACGGCAGTTTGGTCAATCTATTGCTTATTTTGATGCGATTAAAAAGAAATTTTCTGATATGATTATCCGCACATATTCCTTGGATAGCGTTATATACAGGACTATTGGCATGATTGATGAAGCGACTGAAGAATTAGATAAAAATGGTCCAGAATTTTACAGGAAAATGGGGAAAACAATGGAGGAGTTTGCCATTGAAACCTCTATAGTTAAGGTTTATGGCAGTGAATCACTCGGTATGTGCGCGGACACAGGAATACAAATTCATGGCGGATATGGATTTATTGAAGAATATCCTATAGCGCAAACATATAGAGATACACGCATTGATCGTATTTGGGAAGGGACTAATGAAATTAACCGACAGATTATCACTGGTTATTTTATGAAAAAGGCATTAATGGGAGAAATTCCAATTCGGGAAAAGATTAAAGGAATTGATGATTTTCTCGCTTCGCGTAAAAAACTTTTTAAAGGCACCTCCCTTGATTGGGAAAAAGAATTGATTGAGGCAGGAAAATTTCTAACCCTATTCGTCTTTCATGAAGCACTGTGTGAGTACGGCCAGGACTTAAGACATCAGCATCATCTTGTTGAGGACTTAGCAGACATCTTTATTGATCTGTACGCGTTAGACAGCACTGTAGGAAGACTGCTTAATAATGACCCTGACGATATCCTACTTTCCATGTTAAAGGTTATGGTGTCAGAAGCATCATTACGGTTATTAGACAAAGCACGATTAGGATTAAATGCCATATATCATGGACAGCTTCCCAAAGAGGTTAATGGCAAATTAAGAAAATTTCAATCCCGGATGCTGCCAAAAACTGATGTCTATGCCCTTAAGAACCAAATTGCTGAATATGTTTACCGTCAAAAGAAGTATCCTTTTTAACGATACAGTGATTTTCATCAAAAGACCCTGTGTTCAGGTAAGCTGAAACAGGGTTTTTTCTTTCATATAAATTTACATCTCATTATGTGCGTATCACGTCTTGTGTGAGTGAGTGTTGACAGTATATTTTTTGTGAGCTATACTAGAGAATAGTAATATGTGTTCTTTAGAGAAAGGAGGAGCCAATGTCAGTTCAAGAATTGTCAAGATCGAATAGTGGATATGAACTTTGTTTTTATATGAAAAACGGTGCAAAAACTACGTACTGCTTGTATTATGATTCGGTGTATTATACCAAGGAAAAATCGCTTGAAGAGGTGCGGGACATTATTGCACGGTTTGGGAAGGAAAAACTTGCTGCATTATTGTTGATTCCTGTATCAAGAGATGAAAAACAACCTGCAATTTATATCTGGCCGCGGTATCGGACTAAGGAAAAAGGTTTGAAAGTTTTAAAGCCATATATTGAGGATGCATTGGAATCGTATCCCTGGCTTCGCAATAAAGCAGTGTTTACATATGTATTGGCCTCTTTATGTTATAATCAAAGTATGCTTGATAAACAGACCAAAAAACAAATTATAGCTGCGCAACGGGATGAGATGACCCACCATGTTATTTATACTAAGGTGGCGAATGCTATAAAGAATGAACAGAATAAAAGACTTCTCAAGACTATTGCCAATGATGAGCTCAAACACTATACTTTTTGGAAAGAAATAACCAAAAAGGATGTGAAGCCAAAAAGGATTACCATATGGTGGTATTATGTGCTTTCAAAAATATTAGGCATTACCTTTGGTATTAAACTCATGGAGGGAGGAGAAAAACAATCACAAGAAAGATATAAAAAGATTTTTACCCTTTTTCCCGAAGCTCAAAAATTTGTTGAAGAGGAAGACCGGAATGAGCAAAAATTGATTGATATGATTGGGGAGGAAAAATTAAAATATATTGGCTCAATGGTATTAGGACTTAATGATGCGTTGGTGGAATTAACTGGCGCATTAGCAGGGCTGACCTTAGTACTTCAAAATGCAAAACTTATTGGGATTGCTGGATTTATCACTGGCATCGCGGCCTCACTGTCTATGGGCGCATCTGAGTATTTGTCTACCCGTGCAGAAGGCGGGAAACGGAATCCGTTTACCGCAGCGATCTATACCGGAGTTGCCTATATATCTACTGTACTCTTTCTTATCTTTCCATACCTTATTGTAAACAATATTTATATTTCTCTTGGATGGGCAATTTTAAATGCGCTTATTGTTATTTCTATTTTTACGTTTTATCTTGCGACCGTAAAAACGATTTCATTTAAAAAACGGTTTTTAGAGATGGCTGGATTGAGCTTATCTATCGCTCTCTTTACTTTTATTATTGGATTTTTAGTACGGACGTTTTTAAATATTGAAGTTTAAAATACAAAATCAGAGGTCGGGCCTCCGATATCTTAAAATACGTCTCCCGGAGACGTATTTTTTATGAAAGTTTGTAATGGGTGATGGCAAGAATAGCAATACCACCCACAATTGATAGGAGAGAGCTAAGCAAAGGGTTGGTTGGGAAAAGATATCTATCTAATAAACTCCAGATTCCGCGCCAAATACCGATTAAACCAACAAAAACAAGTAGTGCATAGAGTAGTTGATGACGCTTTTTCAATAGTGTTATTTTTTTAAACATAGGGTTGTATCAATTTTAAGAGTTTTTAATGTAGTTTCTAATGTCATCAATAATAATTGTATCGTAATAATTCCATTTTTTATTTTTATACTTTTCCCATATTTCCACCCCAGTAATTTTTGTTGTAATAGGTAGTTTCTTCTTAATATATTTTCCAAAGTTTCCATATCCTATTCCTAAGTCTAAAATATTGATATGTGTTAAATCCTGAGATTTGACTAAATTTAAAATAGCTTTAAGAATCGGTTTTTTGTTAGACGGAGGACTCACTGGTATGAATACAAATATTTATGATCGTTTAAGTATTAATTCCTTTTCGGGATTTTGTTTTTGTAAATTTTCAAGTATTGTTTGAGCTACCATATCAGGATCCATAAATTCATCAAAATTAGATGGTTTTTTTGCATCAAAAAGGTTTGTTTTCATTCCGCCAGGATATATTGCAAATACCTGTATATTTTCTGGTTCAGCCTCAAGGCGGAGTGATTTGGTAAATCCGTCTGCGCCATATTTGCTTGCGCAATATGGGGCACCGCCCGCACGACCTTCTAAGGCGCTGGTAGATAAAATATTAATAATGGTTCCTGATCCTTGTTTTTTCATTTGTATGAGCGCAGCCTTAGATCCATACATGGTGCCCAATAAATTAACCTCTATCATGTTATGCACTTTTTTACTATCCAATTCTTCAATGGGCGCGTGAGGTATCCAGATCCCCGCATTATTAATCCATATATCAATGCGTTTATGTTTCTTAACCGCGAATCGAGCAAGATTTGTTACGTGCTTTTCATTGGTTACATCGGCTACAAACGGCAGTGCCTTAATTTTGTTTGCAACTATTTTCAGTTGTTTTTTAGAACGAGCGCTTAATATAAGTTTTGAGCCTTGTTTTGTAAAAGCATTGGCAAGGGACTTCCCAAGTCCTTTGCTTGCGCCCGTAATAACAACTACTTTATTTTTAAGCTCCATAAAAAAATTTTACTAATTTAGGCAGATCGCCCCTTGCTTTGTCACCATTTTTTATTCTTTGAAATAATTTTTTGGGCGTGAGCCAGAAATATTCAACATAATCGTTCTTATTATAGTTTGGCGCGCTACCCATTTTTATCTCATATACTTTGGTGAATGCTGAGACACCATGCTTGTGCGGCGTGAGATAGCCTAAGAAACGATATGGCGTTTTTTCAATATCAATGTTTAATTCTTCGTTCATTTCTCGTTTAAATGCGCTTTCATATGTTTCGCCGGTTTCAACATGCCCGCCCATACTCGTATCTAAGCACAGGGGAAAAATTCTTTTATTGATAGTACGTCGCGGTATCCAGATTTCCTTTTTTGAGTTTATAATAAACGCATCTACGACTCTGAAATTTGATAGATTTTTTGCATAGATTTCAGATCGTTTTTTCTTTCCAATAACATTATCATGTTCATCAACAATATCTATATATTCATCAAACGTATGTTCATGCTTCATAGAAATGTTTTAAAGCGCCGAGGGAGGGACTTGAACCCTCAAGGGTTTACGCCCTGGAAAATTGAAGGTGTAAATATTCAAACACGAATTTTATCGAGCCATAGTTAGTCTGTGACCCACGTGTGAAGTTTTACAATTGCTATTTAGAGATGCCTTGTTTTGTTCGTAGTAGATAAATACCAATTATTATCCAGCCTATAACTATAAGGAGGTCAATCAATTGGTGCTTCCCTAAAACCAGTGCACTGATAATTACGTAAAGAAAGGTAATCCCAAAAGGAATCAGTCTCGTAAAGGGTAGAAATTGCGAGAAAAATTTATTCATTACTCGATTTAAAGTTTATACTCGTCTCCTTAGGCTGGAAGCCTAAGAAGTGCATCTTGCCATTTGGCGTTTTTATATACACCGCTTTCTTCCCTTCCTGCTCAATAAGGGGTAAATTATCACTAAGATGTCTCATCTCTTCAGTTAATTTTAGTTTCCTATCTCTGATAGCAAGTGTGAGGCCCCAGATTGTATCCAACGTACCAAGGGTAGCAGCCTCGAATATCAGTGCAGTAGAGTTGTGTTCAGATCCGATATGTTCACTTAAATTACCTGCTTGAAGTGCAGTGAACATAGCAAGATTTGCATAGATTGTCCCGCGTGTCATGGCGCCTGTTTTCCAGTTTTCTCTAAGCGCTGTGAGAATAAGCTTTGTTCTTTCGTTTACTTTTAGTTTTGCTTTTCTTTGTTCATGAGCATCTTGGAGTTTTTTATAGTTCTCTGGAACAGTACCTAAAAAAATGCCGCCTAAATTGTCTCCACTTCCGAATAGTATTTTTATCATATTGCGGACGGTATCAGACCGGAAACCAACGGCTTCGGCAGAGAGATTTATACCATGGAGTATACTCGTTAACCCCATTCCTTTTAAAGTGCCACGAGCGTATGTATCTAATTCACCGCCTTTTTTTCCTTTGCGCTTCTGTTTTATAACGCTGTAAACTAAGGTAAGAGAATCTCCCCAACCAAGAAGCGGACGGATAATACTCTCAACTGCTTTGTTTGGTTGAATACCAGTAAAGTGCATAGCTGCGGCCAGCACTACACCAGCGCCTGCCACCTTAGCTACATCTTTGAGGGCTTCCGTAGGATCCACTTCTTGGTTAAGCTGTTGTTCAAGGGTTTCAAAAGGCCTGATATGGTCTTTGGCAAGGTTTTTAAATGTGGTGAGGTGATTCCTCAGTTCAGGAGGGAGGTTTTCTATACCTTCAAACGTAATTTTGGATATACCATTTTTTCCGTATTTACTGACACCTTGACTCCATATTCAGTTATAGCGCGGGAGAGTTGGAGGTTAGATAATATAAGCGATTTGAGCAATTCGCCTTTTATTTTTCCAACATTTTTGCTTATATCAATGCTTTTTTCAATTTCTTCTGGATATTTATATGGTTTTGTTTTTTTAGACCGCCGTGGCGGCAACTTTTGAGCTGCATCAAAATATCTTGCTGAAGAGTTAAGGCTTTCATTTTCTAGGGATAATTTTTCAATATCAGCAATTCGTATCATTATGCCATTTTCACCTTCAATTAATGCATTACCACCGCCATTAGTAGTAGATCTAAAAATTTTACCTAAACGATTCTCTGTGGTTGGTATTTTTTCTTGATTGTCATTTTCTTTTTTGGGATGGTATACCTCTGACTGATTTTGCTCAGCAGATAAATTTCCTCCTTCTTTTGGAGTAAGTTTTTCAAACATAAAATTAAATGTTAAAATGTTTTAAAGTGCCGGGGGAGGGAGTCCAACCCTCACGGACTTACGCCCATGCGATTTTGAGTCGCACGTGTCTAGCATTCCACCACCCCGGCATTTATGCTATTATATTTTAAGTTTAGCTTAATTCCTCAAATTGTCAAACGAGACTTTCTTTTTTTAATTTTTCAGGTATACTAAATTTTATTAAAAATTAATTAATTCGCAATTCGTAGCATTCGGATTCATTCGTAGTTTGGGATTATTTTAACGAAGTTATCATGCTTGAGAACATCCTTATATTCTTCACCGGCCTTGTATTTTTATTATTTGGCATGTTAAAGCTGAGTCGTGAAATGCAGCGCATTTTTAGCGTACGCATACGCCAGTTTATTAAAAAACTGGTAAAACGGCCAATTCAGGGAGTGTTGGTAGGCGGGGTTGTTACCGCAATTTTTCAATCATCGTCAGCAACCACGGTGTTAACCGTTGGATTGGTTAGTGCGGGGCTGATTAGTTTTTTTAATTCTTTGGGCATTATTTTAGGCGCTGGTATAGGCACCACGATTACGGCGCAGTTAGTTGCGTTAAAAATTACTGAAATTGCGCCATTATTTATCATAATCGGCGTATTGCTTTGGCTTGTGGGCAAAGATAAGAAAAAGTCAGTAGGTGAGGTAATATTTTATTTTGGGTTATTGTTTTTTGGTCTGAGCTTGATGAGTACCGGCATGAGTCCGCTGCGCGACAATCAAACATTTATTGCCCTGCTTCAACAAACAAAAAATCCTGTTTTCGGGATATTAGCCGGAACTATTTTTACTGCCATTATTCAATCCTCGTCAGTGACTACGTCTATTTTAGTTTTGTTAGGCCAGCAAGGGTTGTTAACTATTGAAGGCGCGATCCCCTTGTTTATGGGCGCAAATATCGGAACGACAATAACTGCAATCATTGCGTCTATTGGTTCAGGAATAAATGCGCGGCGCACTGCATTTTCTCATTTTTTGTTTAAGGTTATCAGTGTTATTATTTTTGCTCCGTTTATTCTTTATTTTTCAACACTTTTAAAAACGATGAATGTCAACATTGGAACTGAAATTGCAATTGGACATTTATTATTTAATATATTTTTAGTAGTAATATTCTTTTTTTGGCTCAAGCCATTTTCACGGTTTATAAAAAAGATATTGCCAGGCGAGGAAAAGACGTTACCTTTATGGGCAGAGTATTTAGATGAAAGGATTCTTAAAACTCCCGCGCATGCATTAGAAGGCGTTAAAAAGGAATTGCACCGCGGTGCTCTGTTAGTGCGAGAAATGTATTTTAAAACAATTACCCTTTTATATGAGTTTCATTATTCAACAACAAGAGAGGTTGCATATATTGAAATGGTTGTTGATGGGCTGCAAAGAGATGTGATGCGATTTTTAGATAAACTACCCAAAGAAAAAATGACACGAACTCAGGCAATTCGGTTGATTCAGTATTCAGCAATGGTTGATAGTATTGAGCGAATTGCTGATAAAATTGTAGCTATTTCTAAATTAGCTCAGCATAAACATCGAGCCAAGGTTAAGTTTACGAACACCGGGCTAAAAGAGGTAAAACAAGTGTCCATGCTTATTGTTCAAAACATTAATGATGTGATAAAGCTGATTTCTAGCGAAGACGAACGTATCGCAGATAAGATTATTAAGCGCGAGGACCAGGTTGATGTTTTGGTAAGAAAATTTCAGGAAAATCATGTGGAGCGTTTTTACCGCAGAGAAGTATCTGCTGCTGATGGCCCGTTATTTAGTGATGTATTAATTAATTTAGAGCGTATTTCAGATCAGTGCGACAACATTGCCGAACATTACAAGTAATTACGGAGGTCCGACCTCCATAATCTCCATAACTTTGTCATTGCGAGGGTTCGCGAAGCGAACCCGAAGCAATCTCATACAACATTTAAAAACAAAAAGGGCGTCGGTAATGCGACGCTCTTTTATTGCTCAAATTTGTCTGAGCGGCAATTGACAGATTGTTATAAAATATGCTACGATTTTGTTGTGATGTTCTTTAACTAAGGGGGAAAGATATGAGAAAAGGAAAATTTATTGTTATCGAAGGAGGAGAAGGATCTGGAAAAGGGGTATGTATTGAATATTTGGAAGAAAAATTGTCAGATTACGATATAATTTTCACTCGTGAACCTGGTGGAACGCCAATAGGAGAGAGAGTACGGGATATTCTAATGAGCAAAAAGCACAAAGAAATGTTACAGCTTGCGAAAATTTTTCTTTTCTGCGGCTCGCGTGCTCAACATGTCGGTGAAAAAATACAACCGGCGTTAGACAAGGGTCAACATGTGATTTGTGATAGGTTTTATCCATCAACTTTTGCGCATCAGGGTGAGGGCAGAGAAGGGCTGCCAGGACTTGTTACTTTTTACACTATATGCGAGACGTTGAACTCTATTGCTAAAGGAGATACTGAAGCAGATTATGTTATTTATTTTGACGTTGAACCGGTTGTTGGTTTAAAGCGAAAAGAAGAAAGTAGCGATGGGCTTTGTACTCGATTTGATATTGAAACAGTTGAATATCATACACGGGTAAGGAATTTATATAAATTTCAGTTTGACGCGTCATGTAAAAATCCAGATGGTCCAAAATGGTATTGTATTGAGACGACACATAAGGACGAGCAAGAAGTAAAAGAAATGGTTTGGTCAATTGTAAAAAGAATACTGAATGTTTAATTTCAAAAGGGCGTTGCATATTAACGCCCTTTTAAAATATGTTTAATGGTCTATAGAAATTGGGTCAATTAGAAATTATCTACCGCATTCTTTGTTTGAACACTTTATTTTTTCATCTTTGCCAAATTTGACCAGTAATGAACCGCATTTTTCACATGTTTCTCCGGTGGGTTCATACCACAGTGCATTTTTACACTTGGGAAAGCGTGAACAGCCATAAAAGAATTTACCTTTTCTGGTTCGTTTTTTAATAAATTCTCCATCCTTGCACTGCGGACATTGTACCCCGGTTTTATCATTGGGCTGGTCAGATTTTTTTTGCTCCAAGCTCTTGGTATATCTGCATTCGGGAAACCCCGTGCATGCTAAAAATTTTCCAAATCGCCCCATTTTTATAACTAATGGTTTGTTGCACTGGGGACAGGTTTTGTCAGTTTTTTCATCTTTAAATTGTTTTTCAATTTGTTCTTCTTTTTGCATAAGAGTAGTCTTAAATGGTTTATAAAAATTTGAAAGTACGGCAACATGCTCTTTTTCCCCCTGTGCAATTGCATCAAGGCTGTCTTCCATTTTTGCACTAAATTTATAATCAACAATGTTGGGAAAATGTTTGGTTAATAGATCGTTCACACGCATACCCATCTCGGTTGGCTTAAATCGCCCTTTTTCTTTTATCACATAATTTCGCTTTTGGATAGTAGAGATAATGGGTGCATACGTAGAAGGTCTTCCAATGCCATATTCTTCTAATGTTTTTACCAGTCGGGCTTCGCTGTAACGCGGGGGTGGTTCAGTAAAATGTTGAAGAGGATTTATCTTTATTAAATCAAGTTTTTCATCAGTTGATAGTTCAGGTAATATGGTGTCAGTAAGTTTGTGAGGGTAGAGTTTATACCAACCATCAAATTGAATAGTTGAGCCAGTGGCGCGCAGCATATAGTTGTTTGCACTAATATCAACAGATGTGTTATCTATTTTTGCCGGGCTCATTTGCGAAGCCACAGCTTGACACCAAATAAGTTCATACAGTTTTAAATATTTTTTTTCAAGATTTTTTTTCATTTTTTCCGGCGAATTTGATGCAGAGGTTGGGCGAATAGCTTCATGCGCTTCTTGCGCCATTTTAGATTTGGTTTTGAATCGATGAGGATGGGCATATGTTGTGCCATATTCATGTGTGATAAATTGTTGTGCCTGAGATATAAAGGCGCTGGCAAGATGCAATGAATCAGTCCGTGGATAACTAATTAATCCTGTTTCATATAGTTGTTGGGCAATAAACATGGTTTGCTTAGCAGAAAAGTTTAAAATCCTGCTTGCTGCTTGCTGCAGGGTTGAGGTGGTATAGGGAGGAAACGGATTTTTCGTAGTTTGCTTTTTTCTTATATCACTAACCCTATATTCTGCTTTTTCTAGGTTGTTTACAATTTCATCTGCCTGTTCTTTA
The DNA here is from genome assembly GCA_027718005.1 of Patescibacteria group bacterium AH-259-L07. Classification (GTDB taxonomy): domain Bacteria; phylum Patescibacteriota; class Patescibacteriia; order UBA2591; family UBA6264; genus JALLOO01. The sequence continues at coordinate 13,902 of JALLOP010000008.1, forward strand.
TTTTTAATATCTAATTTTTTAAGTGTTTTATCATCTATTTTAACAAGCTTAGCAGTAAATTCTTCCTCTGATTTTTGTTGTCGAAGTCCGACTTCGACCGACCAGTATTCTTCTGGTTTAAATGCTTTGATTTCTCGTTCTCGTTCTACAATTAACCGAACCGCAGGAGATTGCACTCTGCCGGCAGAAAGCCCTTTGACCAGTTTTTTCCATAAAAGAGGCGAGAGCTCATATCCAACCAAGCGATCAAGAATACGTCTGGCCTGCTGTGCATTGACAAGATTCATATCAATATCGCGCGGATTTTTAAGTGCGTTTTGAATTGCTTCTTTAGTAATCTCATGAAACGCAATCCGTTGAAAGTTTGGAATTTGGAATTTGGAATTTGGAATTTGTTTGGAATTTGTTTTTTGTGATTTGTGATTTACAGATCGTAAGATCTGTTCAAGATGCCATGCAATTGCCTCGCCCTCCCGATCTTCATCTACGGCCAGAATGACAGTCTTTGCTTTGGCAGCTATTTTTTTAAGATTTGTAACAGTTTTACGTTTTTTTGTTGGGACGACATACTGGGGTTTAAAATTATGATCAATATCAATACCCATTTTGCTTTTGGGCAAATCTCTAATATGGCCGTTGCATGACACAACTTCAAAATCATCTCCAAGGTATTGGCTCAGGGTCTTTGATTTGGTAGGTGATTCTACTATAAGTAATCTCATCCCTCACCCTTTAGTGATGCATTTTTAAATGCAAGTTTGTTATTTTATTTATATAATACATGTTTTTGTTCTAAACTAATATTCAATTTTTAAGTATGTTTAAAAATACAGAACGAGCATTATCACTAAAGGGTGAGGGATAAAGTTATCCACAGTTTTTATATTGACAAATGAGCTAATTTGTGCTAATATATTATTAATAGGAGGGAAGCCCTGGGATTAAGCTAGGGACAACCCCTATAGCCCCCTAAGTACTTAGGGGGCTAGTTCTTTTTATGGAAGTTGTAGATTAAATGACTCTAAAATATCCTCTGGACTAGTTACGGGCTTTGCGCCCATTTTAATTAAGTTATTAGTCCCAGCCGAATTCTTATTATAAATACTCCCGGGCACGGCAAACACATCACGGTTTTGCTCAAGCGCATGTCGGGCAGTTATTAAGGCTCCTGATCGCATGGGCGCTTCAATTACTAAAACGCCAAGTGACATACCAGCAATAATTCTATTGCGCGCAGGAAAGGTTTTTTGCGTTGGTTTGGCATCAGGCGGATATTCTGTAATTATGGCACCACCGGATTTAACAATATCGTTTGCTAATTTTGCATGTTCTTGAGGATACAGATGATCAAAGCCAGACCCTAAAACAGCAATGGTGCGGCCGTTTGCATCAAGTGCGGCTTGATGAGAAATTCCATCAACACCAAGAGCAAGTCCGCTGATAATGGTGAGTCCTTGTTTCGCAAGCTCTTTAACCAATTCTATGGTAACTTGTTTTCCATAGTTTGATACCTTGCGCGTGCCAACCACTGCAAGTGGATATTTTTCTTTTTGTTTTAAGACTCCCCAAACATACAGTTTGTGCGGCGAATCAGGAATTTCTTTTAACAGCTGTGGATAGTTTTTATCTTGAGGAGTGATTTTTTGATATTTGATGATGGTTGACATTTTAAAAAAGTATGCTACGTTATATATAAGTTCATTGATAACACATAACAAAAATTTTGACAAGTCCGCCTAAATTTTGTAGAAACCTTGGCGGGCAAGAGAGGAGGTATGATGAAATATCAAGTATATAGGCGAGAGGCCGTTATTAAAGTTCGGGGGGGTAAGGATATTCCTTCCGAAGAACTTGTAAGACGTGTGCAAGAAAGATTAGATATCTATATGGCTCTACAGATGGAGCGTGAAAAGTATGTTGGCGGAGGATGGTGGCATGTACGCGTCACTGACGCACGGATTGGCGAAGTTGAAGCTTCGTCTGAAGATGAAGCGATAGCAAAGATGAGTCGAATAACGGGGCTGCGCCCTGAAGATTTATATGCCCAGGCAGCAAATTAAATCTACGAGATTGATTTTCGTAGATTTTTTAATATCTGAGCTTTTTGACATTTTTAAAATAGCATACGGAGACCTCTGAAAAAGTCTTTAATTATTGATTAAATTATTGATTAAATCGTCTTACATGTGTTCTTTTAAAATACGTATTCACTTGATTTTAAGCTCATTTTAGGGTAAAATGAAGGTATAGATTATTAAGGTAACCAACAAAATTATGCTCAAAATCAAACCCCAACAACAATCATTTTATGGTGATTTTCTCTATGACCGCGTAATCCCCAAAGATCACCTGTTAAAAAAGATTGACAAGATAATAGACTTCTCGTTTGTCAATGACGTAGTCAAAGATTGCTATTGTCCTGACTTTGGCCGGCCAGCCATTGAACCCGTAAAGTTATTTAAGATTGCGTTTTTAGAATATCTGTACAATATCTCAGACGTGAGAATCATGAAAGAAGTTCAGGTGAACATGGCTTACAAATGGTTTGTGGGCTATCAAGCTGATGAGCGCGTTCCTGATGATTCTACCCTGGTGGTGTTTCGCAAACGATTAGGCGAAAAGAAATTTAAACAACTATTTGATTCTATTGTTGCAAAAGCCAAAGCATATGGTTTGGTAACCGGCGATCATCAAATGGTTGATGCCACGGACATTCAAGCCAGTGTGGCAACGCCACAACTGACAAAAGAGGAGAAAAAGAAGCCCAATGATCCGCCGCCCAGTCCGCTTGACCCGGATGCGCAGTTTGGCGCCAAGTCAGACAAACGCAAATTCTTTGGATACAAGAAACATACGTTAATGGACAAATCAGAGATTATTACCGGCGTAACCATAACTGCAGGCGGGGTTACTGATGATGAGCCATTGAAAGAATTAATCCAAGAGCAGCAGAACACGCATGCCATAACCCCGCGCAAGCTTTCAGGAGACAGTATCTATGGAACCGGCGAAAACAGGCGGTACTTAAACCATGAAAACATACAGGCAATTATCCCGGTTGGTGAAACGACAGGACCAAAACCAAAACCAAACCAATTAAAACGAGAAGCATTTACCTTTGATTCAGAGACACATACCGTAACCTGTCCGAACAAGCAGACAACCAGCAAGTTCTCCGTTCCCAAACATGCGCAAGGAAAATCATTCTATTTCAGCGTAAAGCAATGCAGAAACTGTCCCTTAATGACTCAATGTTTAAGCGGTAAGGCTAAATACAAAACCATCTTTATCAGTGAGTATTACCATGAACAGCAAGAAGCCAAAGCGTATCAAACAACAGAAGAATACCAGGATCTGCGCCAAGCCAGAGGTATTATTGAGCATAAACAAGCAGAGGAAAAACGATTCCATGGATTAGAACGAGCCCGATGCAGGGGCAGGCCAAAGCTGGCCATTCAGGCATATCTCACCTCTCTGGTGGTGAACGTGAAACGAATGGTTACCCTGCGAAACATGTCACCGCCTGAATTAGCTGTGGTTCTCAACCGTTTCTAAAGAGTAAAATGAACAAAAAATGTCAAAAGCACATTAAAAAAGGAGAGGAATTAAGCAAATGTTAGATTTTGCTTTGTCTTTTTACCAGGGCTTAATTAAAATGCGGATTAAACCCTGATACAAGGTCAAAATATACTACTTTTTCAGAGGTCTCATACTATACTTACTATATAAGTTCATTGATAACGCTTAACAAATAGGAAGGAGAAAAAAATGAAATACCAAGTGTATATGCGAGGCATAACAGCTGATATTAAAGGTCCGCCGCCTCCGCATACTGATGATTTTCTTGCGTTAGAACAGGCAATTGCGGAAATTAGAGAAAAGGCAATACAGGCGGTCGGTATATTCCCTATTGAGTTAGTGGGAGAACCAATGTATGTTGGCTCAAATATATGGCTTGTTCCCTTTAGCGATGCACCTATTGGGGAACCTATTGATGCCAATTCAGCAGAAGAGGCGATTGCGAAAATAGAGAAAGCAGGAGGATGGATGGATAAGGACTTAAGAGCTGAGCCAGTAGCAGATGCGTAAGTAAAATAATCTACGCGCTCTAACCGTGTAGATTATTTAATTGACTAAAGTCGAAAATTTTGATATTCTTAGAGTATATGCAGAGAATTGAATCACAAAAATTTTCTCCTAAAATAGAGGCAGAGGAGCGAAAAAGCCCCGAGGAAATGCTTTTGCATACTATTTATCAAGAGATGAAAAAAATAGCCGAAAAGACCGAATATGCTAAACAATGGCAAAAAAAGAGCAAGCGGGGGAGAAGAAACCTTTCTCACTCTATAGAAAGAGAAAAACTTAAACCATTAAGAGATCGTTTGGTTAAAGAAAATCCAAATCAAGCCGAATTAATTTGTATCTTGGTAAATTTAGACGTATCTTCTGGTTCGCAATTTCTTGCTACTGACTTTTTGACTAAAACTGATGATAAATTTATTAAATTATTTTGGACTCAATATAAAACAATTTTTAAGTTATTTCATCCGAATAGCGATGAACACTTTTCAGGATTTAAACGAGGAATTGTAGGTCAGGCGGGCATATTCAAGTCCCTTAAGAACATGGGCTTAAAACCTGTGTTAGCCGTACCATACCAAGATGCTCTGGGCGTAGATCTTTTTGTCATCCAAGAGAAGTCAGGAGAACGCACAGATCGCGTTCTTCCCATTCAAGTAAAACACGGCGTAAGTCATACATACGAGTATGAGGAGGGCAGGTATAAGAAAGCCAAATCGTTAAAAGTTATACCAAGAGAAAAAATTTATTTTCCAAGCATAGTTATTGATGAACCTAAAGTACAGACATATATTTTTAGCAATGACTTAGAGCCCTGCCCTCATTCTGAACAGGATGTTAAATCGCGATCTAAAGAGATCGGCAAACTGGTAAAATCTTTAAAAATTATTTGTCCTCCACATAGTTTTAATTCTGATACGGGAGACCCTACACCAGAGTTTTTAAGGCAATTTGAGCCAGAAATAAGAAAATATCTTTAAGAGAAAAGTTTATCTACGCGATTGGCTGTGTAGATTTTTTAATTTTTTGGTTCGGTTTTTTCAAAAATATGATTTGATGCGTGCTATGATGCGTGCTATTGACAATTGCTCAAGAATATGTTATAATATTGTTAAGTAAGTGAAGTTTGGCAATTTGAAAATCAGCTCTTTTGAAGGGAGAATAACGTGATTCAACACTATACAGGTGAAGAGTTCGAGCAGGAAGTGCTTGGCTGTTGTGGGAGGGGCGGCTGGAATGGCGACTACATTCCGTATCGGAAAAGCCTGGCTTTGGTTAAGAGATTTCAACCCTGGAATCCAGCTGAACCACGCCCCGAGGTAGCGAGGGCTCTTCATGCTTCAGTGGCGTTAGCCTTGAACATTGAGGATTGGTCAGAATTAATGCTCTATACGTCGATTAATAGTCCGCTTGACTACTATCACGGTATTGATGCCTTTTTTGAGTATAAAGGCAGGGTCGTGACTCTTGATGTGACCATTAATCCACATAAGGGTCAGTATAAGGCAGACTTTACCATCTACAGAAAAGATGTTTATTTTCTTGATGGTGGTATTAACCAAGAAGGTATCAGAGCAATCGGGAATGAAATTGCCCGCTGGCTGTCAGGAGGGTTTTTGAGCCATCCTGTAAGACGGCTATGGTGAGGTGCAGTCCGGTTTTACATTCCTCGTTCGGCGAATTAGGTAAAGAAGGGTAGCTGCTTCACGCACTACTCTTTTTGTATTTAGATTTTACGTTGACCAAAGCAGAAAATTTTGATATCCTTAGAGTATATGCAGAGAATTGAATCACACAATTTAGAAAAAAATCCACCGGTTCCTGAATCGGTCCATGCAGCAGATGTTGAGAAAGAAAAGGAAACAAAAAAAGAAGTCGATCCTTTAGTCAAGAAAACTCGCAAGCACTTTCGCGAACTTTTATCTGATATTGAAATGATAAATCAAGAAATGATAAAACAAGAAAAATTGCCTGTAGTAAGCCAGCAAGAAATCAAAGATATAGAAGAGCATGCAACCCGGTCTTCACAAAGTGATCTATTTAACTATTGGGCAACAAGGTTGGCCCCTGAAATAGATATATTACCAAGGCGCATAGCACATATTGTAAAGAAGTGGGGCGGAGGAAAGAAAGTTGCAGCAGGAGAGCGTTCTGTGTTTCATCGTTATATTCATAAACGTACAGCTGTGTTACGTTTCAATGCGGAGAAAAGATTAGAAATGGGCAAACTGAAGCAACGTTCAGCAGATATTGACAAGAGAGAGGATTATCCAGAAGAAGAGCGTAGAAACCGAAAAACGATTTTTTATAATGAAGATAAAGACGAACTATTTATTTATGAAAATGATAAAAAGAAAAAAGTGACCTTTGGCGATATCGTAGCTGATTATGAATGGGGGATCAAGTATCGTCCTGATGAATCAGTGCCGCGAAATATATGGCGCAAGATTCGCAAACTCTCAGACATTACTGAAGCGCGCTCTAAGATAGAGAAAATTTTTAATAAGGAGTTGTGCTATGTTCTAAAGGATATGGGAATTTTATGCTTTGATTATTCAGTAGAATTTTTCGAAACAGAGATTGGTATTGATGCGGTTGGTTTTCTTGCCGAAAAAATGGTTAAAAGTTTTTTAACACGGCTTCAATATAATAACAAGGCGCCCTTTCAGGTTGAATCATCCAATGCGCTTGAAGACGCCATGCTTAAGTATGATTTTAAGATCACTATTCCTCAAAAAATTCGAGGCGTGGCTATTGAAGGTGAAGATATGCCGCAAGATAAATTTGTGGCAGCTCAGAAACGAATTGGTATTCAGCTTACTATTGCTGGGGGTAGCGGGGAGTTATCTAGAAAGAAAAAGAAAATTAGAACGGGAAGGCGAAGACTGGGGAGCGGAGCAAAATACCTTAAATTTGTTAAAAAGCCAGTTGATGATATTGTATTAGTGTCATTGCCGCGCAAGAGGTATAAAAAGCATTTTAAACAGTGGCTTGATAACGGGAAGCCGAGCGGTGGTCCAGAGCAATATTTAACTGATGAAGAAAAAGTACACATTTTTAAAAAAATAACACAGAATTTTATAGACTTATCTTATGAGCAAATACAACAATTAGTGCCATAGGGCAAGGTTCTTAGTTCTACGCGCTCTAACCGCGTGGATTTTTTATATCATATTGATATATAATGCGATCTACGGTATAATGAAGTATATGCGAATTGTATTAGCCGGTGGGGGGACGGGCGGATCAGTAAGTCCGCTCCTCGCTATTGCCCAAGAATTAAAAAAACAATTGCCGGAGGCGGAGTTTTTATTTATCGGCACTAGAGAAGGAATCCCCGAGAAAAAGCTTGCACGAATGTATACAATTCCATTCAAATCTATTTTTTCAGGAAAACTAAGGCGGTATGTAAGTATTCGAAATATCATTGATCCGTTTTTTATATTTGTTGGTCTTATCCAATCTTTTTTTATTATTTTACAATTTAAGCCCCATACAATTTTATCGGCAGGTGGTTTTGTTGCGGTTCCTGTTGCATGGGCTGGATGGTTATTACATATTCCTACATTTATTCACCAGCAAGATATTGTTCCTGGTTTAGCAAATAAATTACTTGCCCCAATAGCTAAAAAAATTACTGTAAGCGCTGAAGCGTCTTTAAAGGATTTTCCTAAAAAAAAGACCGTAGTAACGGGTAATCCCGTACGAGTGCATGTTTTACAAGGGAATAAAGAACGAGCGTTTGAAATATTTAATTTAGAAGAGAGTTTGCCAACCGTATTAGTTATTGGCGGCGGTTCTGGCGCGCTGCCAATAAATACATTCATTGCACAAATTATTCCTAATCTTACTCAGTTTTGTCAAGTCATTCATATTACCGGCAAAGATAAACAATGTAACAATGTAACAATTAAACAATTTAACAATTATCATCAATATGAATTTTTAAAGACTGATATTGCTCATGCCTATGCGATTGCAGATGTTGTGATATCGCGCGCTGGCATGGGTGTATTGACTGAGTTGGCTGTTCTTGGAAAACCAACTATTATTGTCCCGATCCCTGACTCTCACCAAGAAAATAACGCGTCATATTTTAGTGAAAATAAGGCAGCGCTTGTCTTAGATCAAAAAACAGTAACACCAAAAATTTTATTTAATACAATTCAATCCTTACTATCTTCAGACGAAAAACGCGCAGTATTAAGCTTAAATATTTTAAAATTAGGGAATCCTGATGCAGCAAAAAATATAGCAGAGATGGTCCTCTCCGCCGCCTCCCGACCCAGCACTCAACTTTCTTGAGTGCTGGGTCGGGAGGCATAACTCTAGAAAAATATGGTTAATTGGAATAATGTTATTGTATCGGAATTTAGAAATTCCGATACAACAGGAAGGGGGTCGGGGAAACGTAGTTTCCCCGCCTGCGTGGCCGAAGCCACTTCGGCGAGGCGAAGGCCCGTAGGGGTGACCGGAGCGAATCCCTCACCCAGTACGCTGGGTGAAGGGATGAGCCACGCCAGAGGGCGGAAGCCCTATGGAGAACATAGTTCGCGAGCATTAGCGAGCGACTATGTTCGAAAAGTGCATTGTATTGGCATTGGCGGCATTGGGGTAAGTGCGGTTGCAAAACTTTTGCAATCTCAAGGAAAAATTGTTTCTGGCTCAGATTTGTATGAGAGTGATATAACAAAGGAATTGGGAGAATTATATATTCCCGTTTTTTTTAAGCATAGAAAAGAAAACATAAGTGAAGATACTGACTTAGTTATATATTCTCCTGCAGTGTCAGAGAACAATCCTGAACGACAGCGTGCAAAAGAATTAGGGATTAGTCAATTTTCCTATCCAGAATTTTTAGGAGTGTTGAGTAAAGAAAAAAATACGATTGCAATCACGGGGACCAATGGGAAAAGTACGACGACTGCTCTGTGCGGCCTTATGCTGGAAAAAGCAGGCTTAGATCCTACCGTGATTGTGGGGAGCAAAGTTTTTTTATGGGATGGGAATGTACGAGTAGGGAAGTCAAACCTGCCTGCCGGCAGGCAGGGTATATTTGTGGTTGAGGCATGTGAGCACCAGGCAAATATGCTCCATCTTGACCCCAATATTATTGTATTAACCAATTTAGAAAAGGATCATCTGGATTATTATAAAGATTTGAACCACATTATTGACTCATTTCAGGAATTTATACAAAAGCTTCCCAAAGACGGGGTTTTAATTTTAAATAGCGATGATATAAATTTATCTAAGTTAAAACCACAATCAAATGTAATCACGTATGGAATTAAAAATAAAGCAGATGTTATGGCAAAAAATATTGTTGTTTCTGATATGAGACAGAGATTTGACCTCACACTTAAAGGTCCGACCTTTAAGTCGCGGAGAATATCATTAAAAGTCCCTGGTATTTTTAATATCTATAATGTTTTGGCAGTAATCACCGCTGCTCTTCATCTCGGTGTTGATATGAGGGTTATTATAAAGGCAGTTGAAGAATTCCATGGCATATGGCGAAGGTTTGAAAACATCCCTCTTCGACTCCCGGCTTCCCGTTGGAAGCCGGGAGTCCTGCCAATTATAATATCTGATTATGCGCACCATCCAACTGCGGTTTATGGCACAATTCAAGCAGCTAAAGAATTTTACCCAGATCGACGAATTGTTGCGGTATTTCAGCCGCATCATCATAATCGCACTAAAAAACTATTTAATGATTTTGTTCAAAGTTTTACTGGCAGTGATGTGACTATAATTTCTAAGATCTATGATGTTGCGGGCAGAGAAGAAGGCAACGATCAAGATGTCAGCTCTTATGATTTAGTTACTGCAATCAAAGAGAAATATCCAGATAAGTCAATAATTTATACCAAAGATTTGAAACAAACAAAAGAATTAATTAAAGATATTATCCAACCCAATGACCTTATCCTTATCATGGGCGCAGGGGATATTGATACCGTGGCCCGAGAGCTGGTAAACTAGTGTGATTTAAATAAAATATTTTATATGGCGTTATCGAAATTAAATAATTTAGAAAGAGATAAAATTAGATCACAAAATTAAAAGAAATCAGCACGGAGTGTTTATAGAAATTGCAAAATGTAATTTTGATGTCGAGTTAACAATAGATGCTATTAGATTAATTGATAGGTATGATACATTTGCACTCTTTTCAGGAGATAGTGATTTCTCAATGTTGTTGAGGTTTTTGAAAAATAAGAATAAAAAGGTTATTCTCTTTTACGCTGGGCATATTTCTCAACGATTAAAGGATTATGCTGATTTATTGATAAATGCTCAAAGAATAAAAAATTACATTTGTGATATAAAGATAATAAAAAAGAACCCCTCGAAAGGGGTCCGGAAATCGGACTCGCATCCGCGAGCAGGGTAATTGATCTTTCAATCAATTACATATACTATTATACATTTTATTATAAATAAGTCAATTGTGGATAACTTTTATTATTAAAACTATGATAGTTAAGTCAGCAGCTGACATGTTATTAAATAAAACCTATGAAGAGGTTTGGCATCGAGGGGAGGGATATGCTGACGAGGGAAGAGTTATTATGGTGAGAGTTAATGATCAAAAGGTTGAGGCGTTGGTTGAAGGTACTAATGGATATGTAGTTTCGTTACGGTTTGTTGCTAATGGAATAAGAAGGCATTGCTCCTGCCCTTATCCAAAAGATATTTGTAAGCATATGGTTGCTGTAGCTATTTTGTGGGACGAAATGCGAGGGATGAAGAGGCCGAGTGATCGAGAAATAGAATCTTTTACTATTGCTCCAGCATCAGTTTCGGGGCAATCAATTGATGCCTTATTTAATAATCCTTTACGCGCTGACCTAGACGCAATACGGGTATTGGTGGAATATACAGCTTTTCCATCGCGTCGGAAACAAACCCACGCAAAGCTTCCTAAGCATCCAAAGAGAGAGGCAACGAGAATCTTAAAAGAGCAATTTCAAGGCTGACAAAATAGATGAGGCGGTAAAGATTCAAAGAAAACTCGTAGCAGAGTGTGGAAAAATAGGAGGGAAAGGCGAACTCGCTGATGAGGTAATTAATTTGTGGCATCTCCTGCAAGAATCAGATGAAAACGGTAGCGAGAGAGAAAAATTACTCCAACAGGCCAAGGAGGCATACCTCGAATTTGCCAAGGCAAACGAGACGTCCGCCGATAAGAAAAAAAGAGAGGATGCAGCATGGGCTTACCGAAAAGCAGTCTTTATTATCCAGGGAACGCCCCTGGCAACCATTGGTCCCCTTGGTTTTGGTGAGTATTTGGCAAAAATGTATCCCCGTATTCATTTTGATGGCGATTCAGCAGATGATTGATGTCTGAGATAAGACTTGAAATAAAAAAACACCCGTTACTATACTGAGAGTAGCAGGTTTTATAGTAATAAAAACAAAAGCCCCAGGCGATTTTTCGCTTGGGGCTTAACGTTATATAAAAGATACACATTGTAATCAGCCAGATAATATTCTCTTATATTCTTCTATTACTCCTTCGAGGTCTTTGATTTCTATCATACAAGCCTTTTTTTTTAATCCTATAATCTCATCAGGGCTGAAAAATTTAAGCGCCTCTTCTGTTATCTCTTTTTTAATCTCTTCGGTATCCAAAATTGCTAACTCTTCCTTTAACTCTTTGACCATTGATTGCAGGTCTTCTAATGAATATTTTTTTTCTTCTGTCTTTGCATTTGCATCCGTCATTTCTTTTTTTCTCCTTATTAAGTGCCAAAAAGAACCATCACCAGTGTATACTACAACATGGCTGAAAAATGTCAATGTGGATAAGTATGTAAGTAAGTGTATGTAAGTAAGTGTTGACAGAAATAAAGTATCCATATATACTAACTATGATAGTTAAACTACATTGCTCTTTATACGAAAGGAGGATACAGATGGAGCTTAAAAGGCTTTATGAGATTCTCTCTGAGATTACGGAGACAGCTCGTCCGGGAGAGGATGCGGGGAACAAGAAAAGGTCTTCGCTCGAGAAGCAGAAAGACCTCATGTTAAAAGCTCATGGACTCAAAAAGGTCAGGGGAAAATTCATACAACGGCCTGCTAAACCTGATGTGTTTGAAGTTGAGGAAGGGGTGATACGGGTTGATTGCCATTACCACATAATTGATGTTGACAAGGCAAAGGCTGAAAAGTATTACGATAAGATCATCACAGCTATCCGTACCCACATTCCACAGGAGGACTTCGACCCTGATCTTGATTACAAGGTGGCGGGGAAGAAAATCGGAGGCACATCACCTGCATTTCGTCTATTTGCTGTTGGCCATGTTCTTGGTCTGTGGAGGATAGTTACGCCCAAGACGTTAGGGATCACTAATCCTCAAGAAGCAGATCAGATGGCAGATGCAGGACTCATCATGGTCATCAATCCCAAAATTACAGAGATATATAATGAGACCGGTTA
>JALLOP010000080.1 GCA_027718005.1 Patescibacteria group bacterium AH-259-L07
TTTTTAATTAATCAAAAATTTTATGGACCTCAATAAAAAAGCATGTGGTCTTGCGCTTGGTATTATATGGGGTGTCACTCTTTTCCTTGCTACTATTTGGATTATAATAAAAGGAGACGGCAATACCCTTATAAAACTACAGCAATTCTACATTGGGTATTCAATAAGCTGGCTCGGGGCATTTATTGGACTGATTTATGGATTTATCGATGGATTTATTGGCGGCTGGGTATTTGCATGGTTATATAATATTTTTGCTCGCAAAAAATCTGAATAAGCTAATATTGTACAAAAAAAGAGAGACCCTTGAGGGTCTCTCTTCTGCTAACAACTAGAAGCCTTATCTGTGAGTATTGGTGAATCAAAACTCTTACCTAGAACCAAAGGACCTTCTCTCAGGTCTTGGCTTCATAGGCCTGGCTTCATCTACTATAATCTTTCTTCCGTTTAATTCTTGGCCATCAAACATCTCCAATGCTTTTTTGGCCTCGTCTTCTGAGGACATCTCTACAAAACCAAAGCCTTTTGATCTGCCAGAAAATTGATCCATGATAATATTAACTGACTCTACTGTGCCGGCTTTGGCAAATAAATCCTTAAGACCATCCTCGGTTGTATCGTAAGAAAGACTTCCTACATAAAGTTTTTTTTCCATTTTTACCTCGAAACTTATTAATCTAACGACCTACTCCTAATTTTCTTGCCACTAAAAATTTTAGTATAAGACTTAGAGAGCGCTACATTTTCTTTTTTTGCTATACTTAAAATTTAAAAAAGAAATGTTTTTACATTATATAACATCTATTAAAATATGTCAACATGTAACACATGTAAACTGCCACATGTAAACTGCCCCAATACAAGTATGTAAAAATAGGGCCTACTCATACTATATATAGTGTCCATAACAATACCAATAATTAAAGCGAGGGATAACCACCTTTTCCCCCAAAATAAAAAAACTCCCCCAGTCGAACGATGCCTGCCCCGTAGTGAACTTGTTCTACTGCTGGGGTTCGAACCGCTCTTGTATGCCTGAAGAATCAATTTGTCTTTAAAATCAATGTTTTTCATAAAATTCACAAGCATTATAAATATTTTCAAATAATTTTGAAATATGTTTTTCACTTACAGAAGAAAAAGCTATTCGTAAAAAATTCTCACCAGCAATCACTCCAGTATCATATTTATTTAATAATACCTGTCTTATTTTTTCAGGATCCAGCCCTTTTCTCAACTCTATGCACATAAAATACCCTGAATTATAAGGCAGGACTGAGAAAAATTTAGAATATTTATTATTTTTAAGTACTTGTTCAACTTTATTAAATCTTGACTTAAGAAAGTTATATTTTTTTGTTTTTTCATTTTCATATCTTAATGAGGTAATTGCTTTTAATACTAAACTTTGTGATAAATGCGAGGAGCTTGAAATATTTCCCCTTATTATTCCACCTGTTTTTGATTCCAATACTGAAAAACACCCTTTGCTTATCCCTTTTGATGCATATGTTATAAACCCAACTCTCAGGCCCCAGGTATAATCTTCTTTAGTTGCTCCGTCAATTTTTATTGCTAAAACATTTTTATCTAAATCTGCAAAAAGAGAGAAAACGGACTGTTTATATATTCCTTTTTTATATACCAAACCAAAATAAGCATCATCACAAATAACAATTATTTCATTTCCGATCTCAGAATTTTCTTTTATAATCTTAGCTAATTCTTTTGCTTCTTTGTTTGTCAGGGTATAACCAGTTGGATTATTTGGAAAATTTAAAAGAATAATCTTTTTTCCTTTTTGTTTTTTAAGTTTTTTCTCAAAACTCCCTACATCAAACCCGCCATTTTTAAAAGTATTAAAAGTATCCAATATGCCATTATAAGCATTTTCAAATATAAGTTTGTAGTTTGGCCAAAATTTATCTGGTAATATTATTTTATCTCCTGGGTTAATAAATAAATAACCACTAATACTTAAACCTTGAGTCAAACCAGTAGTAACAACTGGCAAACTAATTCTTGCTTTTAAACTGGGATTTTTCTTTTTGATCATGTTTTGCCAAACTTTTCTTAATTCTGGTTTTCCATAACTTGGAGCATAAGGAAATATATCCTTTGGGTCTAAGGATATATTTTTAGCAATAGATGTCAGTCTAACCGGGCTACCATCATCTTCGACTGCTATCCCAATAGTGGCATTAATCTTTTTTCCTTTGGCTTCTCTGGTCTGAGATAAAATACCTTTTTTAGGAAAAAATATTGCCTTACCATTTTCTGAGAGAAGATTATAGATTGCTGGATTATCTTGTTTTATTATTTTATTTAGTTCATCAGCTTGTTTATTTATTTTGCTCATAATTTAAACCTGGTTTAATTATGCCAGATTTTTTAATCTATTCAATAAAAATGTGGTTGCACAGCTATGATTTCATGTTTTACTACACATCAAGATTTCCATTTTCTTCACAGGTCGAGTAGCGCAAGGGAATCTCACCCCTACGCCCTCACAGATCCGTACGTGAGCCTCTCAGCTCATACGGCTCTTATCGTCCAGCCGCTGGTTTAATCCCCATTTGCCAGTGTGCGAACAGGTAAGGTTCTTTTTCTGCTATACGTCCCAGCCAATGGCATGCTCGTCTTCGATGTCCTCTTAACTTCTTGTATTTCCTTGTTGCCCATTTCATGAGAATCCAGTCAAAATGGCGAAGGGTCGAATACAGTTCTGACTTGTAATAGGCAGTGTAATAGTTAATCCATCCTCTTATTATCGGATTAAACATATGAGATATATCTTCAAGAGATTTATCACTTCTGAGATGAACTCGCCATGTCCTCATTTCTTGTCTTATTCGTTTGGTTGCTTCTTGGCTGACCGCTGGGGAAAAGCTAATAAAATACTTACCCTGACGATTCTTTGATTTTCGCGGTCTGAATGTATATCCAAGAAAGTCAAACTTCTCATTTAAATAGTTTTCTTTTCTATTATCATCTTTGCAATATACTATTCTTGTCTTGTCTGGATGTAACTTTAGCCCGCACTTTTCCAATCTTTCCTTGATCGCTTGCAGTAGCATTCGTGCCTGTTTTTCACTCTTACAGTGCGCTATCACATCATCTGCGTATCTCTCAAATGGTATACTTGGGTAGTTTCGCTGCATCCACTTATCAAACGCATAATGTAGGAATAGATTGGCAAGGAGTGGACTCATAACACCACCCTGCGAAACACCTTGCTGTCGTGGTTCTTGCCTTCCATCTGGCTTTTGAATAGGCGCTTTTAACCACCTTTCCACATACAACCGTATCCATTTATGCTGTGTATGTTTCTTTACCGCTTTCATCAGAAGAGTATGATCTATCATATCAAAGCACTTTTGTATATCCATATCAAGTACCCAATTGTACTTCCAGCATCGTTTTCTTGTTACTCCTATTGCTTGTATAGCTGATTTGTTCGGGCGATACCCATACGAATCTTTATGGAAGTGTGGTTCTATCTGCGGTTCACAATACCTTTTCGCCACCATTTGTGCTATACGATCAGTAACGGTTGGTATTCCTAGTTTTCTTTGACCACCATCCTTTTTAGGTATTTCTACTATTCGTGTTGCTGGCGGGAAGTAGCTACCTGATGACATACGATTCCAGAGTTTGTACAGATTATCTTTACAATTTTCCTCAAAATCTTGTATTGTTTGTTCATCTATACCTGCTGTTCCTTTATTTACTTTTACACTTTTCCATGCTTCCCAAACAGTATGTTTTGAGATTGTAAACGACTTTGTTTTATTCATTAATTCCTTCCATGAATGACATTTGTCTTTCATGGTTGATTAATTATTAAAACTGGACGACATACCCCCTTTGCTCCATCTCCATTACGAGACTTCGTTGCTCTTACGAGGTATTCCGCCTCTGTTTCCTGCATTGGTACTCTCGCCTCCGTGGGGCCTCCACTTCAGCTTCTTCCTTAACGTCGGGAAACAGATTCCCAAGTTCCGTACAAGAGCCTGTAACAAGTTCATGCCGCCTCTATGCCGGACGCCGCTCAGGCAGTACACAGGTTTCTCCTGAACTTATCCCAAGTTAACATCCACCCCTCGGTTTTGACGTCGTCCTTCGCTTTTCGACACTTCATCAGCGGATCGCTTGCGTTCATCTCCTTGTTACCCACCTGACACGATATTTCGTGCCTTTTCCTTAACGCTCACCACCAAGGATTTTGGCCTCAGCAGCTTAAGGTGGTTTGAAGCCTACTCCTGTAAGTCGGCTTCGAGGGGCCCAACCCTCATCTCTTGTACAGCACCATACTCATTTTCTTAATCAATCGACCTTTAGGTCAAGGCGAATGAGTATGTTCATGGCGCACAAATATCAAGCGATTTTTTAAAAAAATTACTGACTAGATGCCGGAGTGTCTAGCCAGAAAATTTTTAGCAACTTCTTGAGTTGCTCTGATAGCATCTGCTGATGCCAGCAGAGCATTTCTTTCTCTCAAAGTCAAATCAAGTTCTACTATTTCCTCCGCGCCACCACTTCCAAGGCGAACTGGTACTCCTATAAATAAACCTTTTAATCCATACTCGCCTTCTAAATATACAGAACAAGGGAAGATTTGTTTAGTGTTTTTTAAAATCGCCTCGATCATTAAAATGACAGCCGTAGCGGGCGCGAAATAGGCGCTCCCTGTTTTTAGTAAATTAACAATTTCTGCACCGCCCTTTTTTGTACGCTCAACAATTTCACCAATAACGTTTTTAGACAGAATATCTTCTGCTGGCTTTCCAGAAATCTCTGTTTTACTAATAATGGGCACCATTTCATCGCCATGACTTCCTAAAACTTGTGCTTCAATACTACTGGCATCGACATCGAGTTTTTGCGCTATAAATGTCTTCATACGAAGAGTGTCTAGGATGCCTGCTTGTCCTATTATTCTCTTACGATGAAAACCTGTTACTTGCTTTACAACATAGCTCATGCTATCTAGAGGATTTGTAAGTACTATGAAAATAGCATTGGGAGATTTGGCGCTAGAGTGCTTTGCTACATCTGCCACGATTTTCGTATTTATTTCAACCAGATCTTCTCTGCTCATCCCTGGCTTTCTAGGTACACCTGCTGTCACAACAATAATATCTGAATTCTTTGTTTCTTCATAGCTATTTGATCCAACTATGCGGAGATTGACTCCTGAGCCAGCTGTTGCTTCTAGAATATCAAGCGCAATTCCTTGTGGAAGACCTTCAACAATATCCACGAGCACTAAATCTGCTAAATTTTTTATAGCAGACAAGAATGCTATGGTTGAGCCTACACTTCCTGCACCTATTATTGATATCTTTGGCATAGAAAAATATTATATCCATAATTGAATAACTACTCAAGTATAGCAAAAAAATAAATGTCAGTCTATGTCAGGTTGAAACTGACAAGAGTTGCAACTGCTATTTTGTGGTAATCTCTCCCACCCTGCGGCACACTATTTCTTATAGCATCTATAAATATTTTTGATCAGTTGAAAGAATATTTATCTCAATACAAAAAAAGTGCCCTCAGTCATGAAGACACCTTCTTAAGCGTTTGTAGCCTTACGCGTTGAGTTTTTTGCTCCATTCTACTATTTGCTCTAACAACCCTTCTATCCATCTCATTGAATATACCATCCGCTTTGCAAAAAGAAGTAATAGACCAGCACCGAAAAGAACGCCTCCTGTCATTATACTCGCCGTTGTTGACTCAACTCCTGTAACATGACATATAATACCCAGAAAAAGACCCATCGCAGTAAGTCGTATACCGTAAGACTTAAGTATGCCATAGTCATCGTTAGACATGGTTTTCCCTCCCTATTTTTAGTATTGAGCTATCTTTTGCATTAACTTTATTATAGATTTTACCACAAATAAATTATTTTGTCAACACCATGTACAAGATGAGTACATAGTAACACTTTTGAGAATTTTTAAGGTCTCTTGAGTGTGTGGTTGTGCTTTCCAATTTTTCGAAGGACAAAAACATCATTTTCTTTTTGAAAAGTAAATCGATATCCTTTACTTACACGTGCTTCCCAAATACTTGTTGTTCCTTGTGCTTTTTTAGCGCGGAGAGATGGATGATGAAGATTAGTAAATAAGAATTGCAATTGTTTTTCGGCCTGTTTTTGAATATCTTTCGGCAGTGTTTTAAAGCCGTGTTGAAATGTACTTGTATATCGAACTTTCATGTTTATTTATGAAGCGCTTTTTTAAGCTCTTTTGCTGTTTTGAAGGCCGGGGAAACTTTTCCTTCTTGTATATCTTTTTCTGCTTGTTTTTCTCCTTTTTGCCATTCTTTAGACCAAAACCATGCTTGATCCGCATCAATAAGTTTTCGCGGTTTTAAAATAATTTTTGAATTTTTTATTTCTGCTTCCAAAAAATCGCCTTCCTCAATGTTTAATAATTTTCTGAGTCCAGCGGGCAAGGTAATTTGAAAGTGGCGCTTTATTTTTAGTAAAGAAGATGTTGTTTTTCGCATAGGTTTATGCTTTAGAATATTTATAGTTATTTCATAATTTCTGAAATTATAAAAATATGAATATATTATAGAGCGATAAATGCATTTTGTCAATTTATGACTTGTGG
>JALLOP010000081.1 GCA_027718005.1 Patescibacteria group bacterium AH-259-L07
TTACTTTAGCTTCTTGTATGCCTTCAGCTTTTCGCAGGCTCTTTTCGATCCCTGTCGCACAGCTCGCACAATGCATTAAATCAATTTTTGTATGGAATGTTTTAATCATATATCGTATTTTTTTTTACCCTTTTTTCTTTAATACTTTAATGGATGTTATTAACAAATAAATACCTGCTCCTACAAAGAAATATCCTGTGGCAAAGTAAAATTGCGGAAAGATATGAACGGGTGGAGAAATTTTATAGAGAAAAGCTTTGAAGAATATAGATAGCATAATATAGCCGCTTCCAAATAATACAGCAATGACGATAAATCGGATAATGGCTAATTTTTTTATCTTCCTCATACTTTTTCTAAGTATATCTCCTAAGTTAATGATAACCACAAGAGAAAGCGCTGTCAATTCCTATTTTTTTCTAGCTTCCGCATAATTTTTTCTTTAACCAAAGGTAAAGGTAAAGACGCGGAGGCCTGGATTTTCAATAATAATCTCAAGCGTATGTTTTCCATGCCCCTGAGGATCTTCGATAAGGCGATACAAACCATCTTGCTTAATAAACAGAGTTGAATTTCCTTCATCTTTCTCTATATCACGCCCTGCTTCGTTGTTAAGCGGAACTCCATCACGGAGGATTTGTACGTTTACACCATTTTCTGAGCTTGCGACAAAGAAAACTTTTTGTGCAGAATAGCGAAAAATAATTTTAGCATGAGGACTTTTGTTTTCCCCAAATTCATCCGTGAGCTCCCAAACGCCAACAAGGTATAAAACGTTGGTTTTTATTTTAGTTGGTTCAAAAAGTGTTTGGATCCCAACTATATTGCGCTTTCCATTACCAAGTAAGCTATTCCGCGCTGCGCCAAAGTAAATTTCTGGACTTCTTTGTACCAAAAAGTCAACTTTTTCAGTTCCCTCTGGTTTTACAATTTCTTGCACTACCCCTTCTTGGATTCCGAATCTCGCCATCCGCTCTTTAAGCACCTCTTGAATTTTTCGTTCTGTTTTCTCATATGCACCTTCTCCAATGTGATCATAAACAATAAAGCCATCAATGTCAATTAAGTATTTTCGTGGCCAGTACCGATTCTTATACGCGCGCCAGGTAGAGTAGTCATTATCTAAAACTACCGGATATTGGATGTTAAATTTTTTCACTGCAGCGAGAACATTTTCATATTTTTGTTCAAATCGAAATTCTGGTGTATGAACACCAATAATTACTAACCCCTTATCTTTATATTTCTCATGCCATGCATTAAGATACGGCATGGTCCGCTGGCAATTGATACAGCTATATGTCCAGAAATCAATGAGGATTACTTTTTTACCGACAAGCTCACTAACCGATATGGTATCAATATTAATAAAGCCATCAGGCGTGGTTATTTCTTTTGCAATTTCGTATCGTTTTATTTTATCAGCCTTATTCATAAGAGCGGGGTCAAGTTTAATCTCTACGTCCTCACGGTCTTGTTGAGCTGGAGGAGTAAGTTTTTTCGATTGTAAATAAAAAATTGAGCCGATTATTACGATAACAACTAAAATAAGGATGATTGTTTGTGCATGTTTCATCGTAGAAGCCAGCGATTAAGAAGGTCAAGATTAGCAATAAGGTTTAAGCTTTGAGTAAAAACTAAAACACCTAATGCAATTAAAATGATCCCAAAAACGATATTAATATATTTGAGTATATGTGAGAAGCGCCCAATGGCAGAGGATGCTTGGGCAGTAAAGAGTCCGACAATAAGGAAGGGAATACCGAGCCCGAGTGAATAAGAAAATAGTAAATTGAATGCTAATCCAGGGCTGGTTGCTGCAAGACCAAGTATTGCTCCCAGTGCAGCGCCAACACAGGGCGTCCAGCCAGCAGCAAATGCAGATCCGAAGAGAAAAGAGGTAAGATATTTTGATCGACCTTTTGTTTTCACCTTGAATTTATGCTCTTTTTCAAGAAACGGAATTTTGATAAGCCCGGTAAGATACAGTCCAAAGAAAATAATAATTACTCCCCCAATTCTTGAGAGCCAGATAGATACATCATACGCAATTGTCTCAAGAAGTGTATTCAGTAAGACACCGAGAATTGCAAAAATAGCAGAAAACCCTAAAACAAAGAATAGGCTGTTTAAAAAGATATCTTTTCTTTTCGCCTGAACTTTGTGTATTGATGATCCGGCCAAATATGCCAAGAATCCAGGAATAAGCGGTAAAACACAGGGCGAGAGAAATGATACAAGCCCGGCAATAAAAGCGATTATAATGGTTATATCGGTCATATTTTAAAAATAAACTTTGGTGGACTCCGCTTGCGCGAGTTGGAACCAGATTATTATAAATTTGAAGCTCTGGGAAAAAGTTATTTCTTCCCAACCCGTCTTTTCTTGAAAACAGCAAAAAGCTGTCTTATAACATGTTGTTGTACTGCTGGTATATATCTTAACATTCTTTCTAACTCTTTTTCCGAAGTTGCTATCCCTACCACTGGCCCTCCGTGCTCGCTTGTGAGCCTTAAAACATGGGCCAGCATATTATTGGGGTTATTGAACTGTGGAGGGAGCTCTTGCTTCTCAAATAACTTCTGGGTTTCGGATAAAAATTCCTCCATTTCCTTCTGCTTCCAGTCCCCATTATCCAAAAGTAAAATTCCTTCAACTTTCAAAACTCTGTAAAATTCACTTAAACCCCGAATCGTTACTTGGTATGGTGTGTCATGGATAAATACAGCATCAAAAGCTCCGTCTTTAAACGGGGATTTTAAAAAATTCCCCTCAACTTTCTGGCCAGGCCCTAAACGAGGGAAATAAAAGCCGATTTCTTTGTTTTCTTCCAGAGATAGGTGGACCACACTATCTTCTCCCAAAACTTCTTTCGGGATTTTATCTGTGCCAGAACCAGGATAATAAATTTTTTCTGGAGAATAAGTGTTTTTAACCCAATCAAGAAAATCTCTACGGTTTTGCTCGTATTTGTTCATCTGTTCGCGCCAGATAGAAGGTGGCATCACTATTTCTTGATTTTCTTCTGAATAATAATGGTGTTCTTTGTGCCGCATAAATTGTAGATATATGTAGATATAAATAGATTCAGGTGGACCTAGGCAGAATCGAACTGCCGTCTCCGCCTTGCAAAAGCGGTGTTTTACCATTCAACTACAGGCCCATTAAAATTTTTGGTATGGGATTGTAAAGGCATACCTACTTTATAAATAATTTAACAAAGCCGCCTAAAAGATCAGACCAAATATCAGTGATAATAAAAATACCTAAAAATATTATGCCAATGCCAATGAGTCTATAAAATAAACGGGTGCCGCCTTCTAATCCTAAATGCGCTTCTGCCCACTGTACTCTGCCGAGATTGTGCAATAACCATTCAGATTTATACGTTATCATAAACCCGGCTCCTATAATTAATAATCCCAAAATAATTTTTCCCATATGTTTTTTATTTTTGACCTTTAATGTGGTGCGCGTGGATGGATTCGAACCATCGAAACCTCTCGCTTATAAGGCGAGTGCTCTAACCACTGAGCTACACGCGCATAGTTTAGTATTGATTATACAATTTTTTTTAAAAAAAACAAGAGAGCTCCATCCATTAGGAGCTCTTTGTTGTCGATGACTTATTTTGACCTATTGGCCCTCGGCAGTTTCTTGAGCAGCAGATTAGTTATAATTCCTGCTTTTTTAAGCGTTAGCCCTGACTGTATTGCCATTTCTTTGACCAGTTCCTCTCTGGAAAGAACTGTTCTTTTGAATAGGGATCGCCACATGATATCCGCAAAGGATTCTGCCGCATCTTTACTCTCTTCATAAGAGATATAAGCCCTTTTCGCCAATGTCATCACCGAGTCGAAGTCGGTTAAATCCTCCATCAGTATCTCCTTTCTTATTTTGATTGTTAATAATTATAGCATAAATTTTTCATCTTGTCAAGTCCTTTTTTTAATGCTAGAATATTATTACCATGAGTTTTAAAAATCACGACATTATATCACCTGAAGATTTTCCTGAAGATAGGAAAATGGATTTGACATTGCGGCCTAAAACATTATCCGAATTTGTTGGCCAAGATAAATTAAAAGCAAATCTAGCTATTTTTATTAAAGCAGCGCAACAAAGAGGCGAGGCGCTGGACCACGCCCTTTTCCATGGACTTCATGGTTTAGGAAAAACCACAATCTCTCATATTATTGCGCGTGAAATGGAAACTCCTATTCAAGTTACCTCTGGCCCTGCGTTAGAAAAAGTCGGGGATTTGGCTGCAATTTTAACTAGTTTAGAAGAAAATGGAATTTTGTTTATCGATGAACTTCATCGCATTAGAAGAGTTATAGAGGAAATCCTTTATCCGGCTATGGAAGAATATATGCTTGATGTGATTGTTGGCAGGGGGCCAAGTGCAAAAATTTTACGTCTTGATTTACCGCGTTTTACCTTGATTGGCGCAACCACGCGGCCCAGCTTGCTCTCACCCCCGCTTCGTGATCGCTTTGGGTTTACCCATCAGTTAGATTTTTATACGGTTGATGACATAGGAAAGATTATTAAGCGCTCGGCTGCTATTCTAAATATTGATATAGATGATGATGCGGCGACCGAGATTGCCAAGCGTTCGCGTTTTACTCCGCGCGTTGCGAATCGTTTGTTAAAACGAGTGCGCGATTTTGTCCAAGTCAAGCGCCATAAAAGAGTTACCAAAGATTTGGCGCAAAAAGCGTTAGAAATGTTAGAGATTGATAACGCAGGATTAAATCCATTGGATAGAAAAATAATTACTACTGTAATTGAAAAGTTTTCTGGCGGACCCGTAGGGGTTAAAACCTTAGCGGTTGCCGTAGGCGAAGGGTTAGATACCATTGAGGAGATGTATGAACCCTATTTAATTCAAGTTGGATTTTTAAATAGAACGCCGCGCGGTCGCACGGCCACCCAACGCGCATATAAACATTTAGGACACCAAAAGGGATTTTTCTAGGTCATTCTTCTTTGTCATTCGCGCGAAGCGCGGGATGACAAAGAAAGGAATAACAAGAAAGAGCCGAGGAATCTCATTATACTTTGTGTATGAAAACCGTATCGCAAAAAAAAGCAGTCATTGCCATTATCCTTATTTTTATTATCGGCATTTTTATGGGAATAACCATAGAGAGAAATGTTATCCCTGCAAAATTTATTCCCGCACTGCGCATTTTCTCAATTCCAGAAGCTATTGATGCTGATTTTGATTATAATTTATTTTGGAAGGTTTGGTCATCAATTAAAGAAAAGCATGTGGCCCAGCCAGTGTCTGACGAAGATTTATTTTATGGTTCAATAAAAGGACTGGTACAAGGCCTTGATGATCCGTATTCAGTATTTTTAGAACCAGATTTGGCAAAAAAGTTTTTAGAGGATATTTCAGGAAGCTTTGAAGGCGTGGGTATTGAAATTGGCATTAAAGATAATCGCTTGACCGTGATTGCACCGCTTCCGTATACCCCTGCGTATCGTGCTGGACTTCGTGCCGGGGATAAAATTTTTGCCATTGATGAAAAAGACACCATAGGTATGAGTCTTGATGAAGTAGTTCATCTCATCCGCGGGCCGAAAGGGACGCCGGTGACCTTAACCATTTGGCGCGACGGCGATAAAAGAACTCAAGATATTGAGATTATTCGCGATGTTATTGAGATTAAGACGGTATCATGGGAGCTTAAAGGTAATAATATTGCCTATATACAAGTATCACATTTTTCTGAAGAAACCTGGAAAGATTTTCAAGATATTGCCCACGTGGTATTGCGCGCCAACCCCAATGGATTAATTATTGATTTACGCAACAACCCTGGTGGATTCTTAGATACGGCAGTAAATATGGCCGGATATTGGATCTCGAAAGATGTCGTAACCATATCTCGTGATGCGCAGGATAAAGAAGTTGAATACAAAAGTTCGGGCAGAGGGGACTTTAGCCACCTCGATACCATTGTGCTGGTTAATCAGGGATCTGCATCTGCATCAGAGATTTTAGCTGGTTCCTTGCAGGATTATAAAGAAGGGACGGTGTTAGGAGAACAGACCTTTGGTAAGGGTTCTGTTCAAGAGCTTGAATCATACCGCGATGGCTCAGCATTGAAGATAACGATTGCGCGGTGGTATACGCCCCTTGGTCGTTCAATTCATGATGAAGGCATAACACCAGATATTGAAGTTGAAATGACGTCTGAAGATTATGACCTTAAACGTGATCCGCAGATAGACCGTGCTTTAGAGATTTTGGGCGGCACCCCACCAACCGAGCCAATTGAATAAAAATCTACGTGGTCCGACCGCGTAGATACATAATTTGGATACCTGGCGTCCAAATTTTATAATTTGGCAATAAAAATGTTATACTTTACAAACTTCAAGGTTCTGCGAAGCATGGTTCTTAAAGTTTGGATACAGATG
>JALLOP010000082.1 GCA_027718005.1 Patescibacteria group bacterium AH-259-L07
ATAGGCGATGGGTGTTCCTGGATTAATGTATGCTAATATCTTTTGGATTAATTCCTTTAACCATGCGAGTAGGGAAAATCCGTCATTTGGGGAGTCACTTGGAGATCGGATCTCCACGTTGGTTGAATTGGTTGAGATGAGGTTGTTGGATTCAGAATTTACTGATTGTTCGAGGGATTCTAATCGTTTACCTAATCGTTTACTGCCAGAACATAATAAACAGCCCTTCCACTTCCTTTTTTGATTAGAATCTTATTTTTTACTAAATCACTTAATTCTTCAAAGGCTATTCTATTTGATACAGAGTTTATTTCTCTATACTCCCTGTTTGTTATCCTGTCTTTTTGCTTAATATGTTCAAGTGCTTTTTTCTGCCTCTCACCCAGCTCTTCTAAAATATCCTCTTCAATAAAAGTTGATTCTTTAATCTGTGATTCAAAAATAATTTTAGTCTCTATTGGATGCAAATCATAATACGGCTCTTTATTGCCCCATTCTTTGCTTAAAGTCCTCATCATATAAATTCCAGAACCATATTTCTCAATGAAACCGATATCATAAATTAACTGACAGAGAATTTCGTTAACTGGCTTGTGCCTCGGTCTTTTGGGCGAAACTCCTTTTGGAAAGGTTCCTGGATTTATTACTTCAACCCTATTGTCAAAAATAAATACCCTTACGTCTCCAGTTTCAAAATAATCTCTATGTATTAATGCATTAATCACTGCCTCCCTTAAGGCTTTAATTGGATATTCAAATTTAATTTCTCTCCTAAAGCTCTTCTCTGTCCTTCTTCCTAAAAGCCTTATATTCTTCCTTATGAAATCTTCGGCCGTATTTATCATCTCCCAAATTGTTCCTTCACAATCAGCAGTATCTAATGTTGGATGAATCACTTTTGTGCCTTTAAATCTAACAACTCTTAATCTTGCATTCGGAAAAAATTTTTGAGGGAACTTACCGAAAAACAGAATGCCAGCGTTGGTCGGCTTATTGCCTCTCAGCGCTTTTATATTTTGCAGTAATTTATTTATTGGAATTTTTATTTCCTTAGAAATGTTTCTGCCCTCTTGTCTTTGCTTAAGATACCATCTCACCTTTTTCTTATCTATGTCATCCAAGCTCACTTCTTCACAAATTTGTTCGTCCCATTTTATCTTTCTGGCATCTTTGGCAAACTCAATAACCTCTTCAGGGCTTAATGGCTTGTCGTGAGAAGCAATTCTTTTATCTTGCTATGTTTTTGTAAGAATGTAATGAACCAGATTTTTTTACTTTCACGGTTAAAGCTATTTTATCATCTACTTTTACTTCCTTAATTTCAGGATAGATTGATGGTTTACATGTATGAGCTATATTTGCTATTTCTCTTTCAAATTTCTTTTTAGTGCCTATAATACTACCTTTGTCATCAATACCCACTAAAATGATTCCATTATTGCTGTTGGCAAATGAACAGATACTCTTGCCAATATTTTCTAAGTTACGTTTGAATTCCAAGCTTTGGGATTCTTTTTTTTTAATTAGATCTTTTAATTCTTTTTTATTCATCCCGTTAGAAAGTAATTATTATAACTTTTATCATACATTGATATATCTCAAAACTTATAAGGCGAGCTTTCTAACGGGACTCATCTACATAACAATACAATTTTTGCATAACATTAGCCATTCTTAATGGTTATTATATGATTGGAACATAGTCGCTCACTTCGTTCGCTCCTGTCACCCCCACGGGCCTTCGCCTCGCCGAAGTGGCTTCGGCCACGCAGGCGGGGAAACGTAGTTTCCCCGACCCCTTTCTTGTTGTATCGGAATTTAGAAATTCCAATACAAAAATATATTCATGGGTACGGGATGACGAGGGGGATGACAACGGGTGGTGTGCGGGATGACAAATTTTGTTTTTGGCCAAAATTTTGCCAAATCGGATTTAGGTCTATTTCTTGGCTTAATTAAGCCGAATTTTAAGGGTCAAACTTTGGGGACAGTCCCCACTTTAAATAAATTCGTGGCCTGGATTCTAACTACTTGTTTTTGGTGAACTTGATGATTTTGGTGATGTTGTCTGAACTATCTACTGACACCAACATAATCTTCGATCTGTATTTATAGCATTACAAGGGGCTCCTAGATTCCCGAATCCACCTCCAGAAAAAATAAATACACGAGAACATGTTAAACCGTGATTTGAACAGACAGTATCACATGAATTCGAATTAGCTTCTGCAACACCTAACACTAAAGCACCTGAAGATCCAGCCTCATCAAAATCAGCATCTTCTAGGTTATCCATTTGTAAATCTCCTGTAGTGTCTACTATTAGAGATCCTCCTACGCTTAGATCTCCATTTACAACAAGTTTTGCTTCTGTTGGAGTTGAGTCCCCGATGCCGACATTGCCGCTGGTATTGAGAACTATCCCATCATTATTCCATGTAGGTGCAGACCCCGGTGCTATGCCAGAGTCATAACCAATCCACAACTTATCCGTACGTTTAACTATCTGGAAATTTGATCCGGTATCTGAACTATGCCAAGTCCCATCATAATAGGCATCAAAGTTGATACTTTGATCATCATGGGTGTAATTCAAGATTTGCATAGTAGGGTAGGTATCTGCTGAAGTAGTAAAACGAAGATTAGGGCCAGCAGTACCAGATGCATTAATACCCGTTATCTGTAATTTATTGTCTGGATTCGGCGTCCCGATGCCGACATTGCCGTTGAAAATTGTATTAACAGAGCTTTGACCTACATACAAATCAGCCCATCCATTCAAAGCATTATTATGTCCACCTATGGTTGCGCCACTACTATCAGAACCTAGCACAACTCTATTACCTAAACTATTACCACCACCAAACGCTCCTCCTATCCATCCAGTATCTTGAGTAGCATTACCATTTCGAGCTTGTTCAAATATTGCCGCTGTTTTATTACCTACACTTGTTCCTGTAGCTGGTGCCCTTACGTCTAGTGTATAAGCTGGACTCGTCGTCCCGATGCCGACGTTGCCCGCACTATCTATTGTCATTCTCTGTAAGGCAGAAGCCGTGCCATCTGGAGAAGTCCAAAAACTCAAGCGACCCGGCATATCACCATCGCCAGGACTTCCATCAACTTCAGCTAAAATCAACGCTGCTTGTTCCCAAGAATTTCCATCAGAACCATAGAATTGTATTTCACCCAAATTATCACCATCTTGGACAATTGTATGAGCACCATCAGTTGGATTACGACTCTTCCTAAAGGTTAAAGCAAAGGTCCCACCATCATTTGTATTTGTAACAATTAAAGCCTTTCCATCCTGAATATGTAATTTCTCACTCGGCGCCGTCGTCCCGATGCCGACATTAGCGGGGAAATAATAATCCCCGACGCCCACGTTTGAACCAAATTCACCACTGGATATATTGGCGGCATTTGTGACATCGGTGTTGATGAGACTGGTAATCGTGCCTTCAACATAGAGGTTTCCTGGGCCTGGATCAATACAGACACCATCAGTATCTATACATACTCCCCCTAATACATGCAGTTGTGTATCAGGCCCGGTGGTGCCAATCCCCACCTTGCCGGTGGTGAAAATATTCTGGGCTTTGAAATCAGGGAGAATCTGTTTTCCTTTTACTTGCGTCTGAGCGCCATAGGCCAGCTGTACGCCCCATATACTGACGAGAATGAAGATGAGCGCGAGCAGAGATACGTATACGGTCTTTAAGGGAATGAGATTGCCACGTCGCTCGCTCCGCTTGCTCCTCGCAATGACAAAAAAGGGGAAACGCTCCGCTCCTCGCAATGACAGGGAGGATCGGAGGAGATTGCCACGTCGAGTTCCCTCGCTTGCGCTCGGGACAAGCCTCGCAATGACAAGGAGGTGTCGGAGGAGATTGCTTCGTCGTCCCGACTTCGTCAGGACTCCTCGCAATGACAGGAAGGGGCGACCCCGGAATGACAAGGGAAGGATTGCTTGCAAAGCTTTGAAACGACCTTGTTTTTGGAAACGCGATCTCCAAAAGGACCCTGCGTTTCTCTTGGGGTGGCTCGCCTTGTCTTTAACAAGGCGGAGCAAGCAGGACTTTATCCTGCCGTGTTGTATGTTGTTCATATATAGAGGGTTAATTACTTGTTATTATATTTTAATTTTTTTAATAAATGATTTAATAGCTTAATTTAAAAATATCTTTGGTGCCAATTTTGCCCGGTCGGACCTGCGAGGGACTGAAAGACGGGATGAAGGGGGTGAAAATCCTTGTATTGACTGAATTTTTTGTCGCGATATACTATTTATTGGCAGTCCTTGGTCGGGCGGTTGTTCTAATGGTAAGATCCGCAGGTTGACGCTAGCGGGATACGGGTTCGATTCCCGTACCGTCCATAAGGGCTGCCTTTTTATAATCCCAAGTCAAAATTTAACAAAGCATAGTTATCCACAGGTATACGATTGACAAACTATATTAAATAGTTTAAAATTATACTTAGACGTCAACCTGCAATGGATTTTACTAGTTAGAATAACTAGAACCCGTTCAAAAGTCTCGTTCTCGTAACGAGATTTTTGATTTCTATTATTATATCAGCTTTCAATGAGCTGTTTTTTGTTTTCTGTCATTGCGAGCGAGCGAACAGAGTGAGCGAGCGTGGCAATCTCAAACGTTAGAGATTGCTTCGGCCTACGTC
Organism: Patescibacteria group bacterium AH-259-L07; assembly: GCA_027718005.1. Lineage (GTDB taxonomy): Bacteria > Patescibacteriota > Patescibacteriia > UBA2591 > UBA6264 > JALLOO01. Next base: position 4,684 of record JALLOP010000082.1, read on the forward strand.
CTCGCAATGACATATGGATTGTCTTGCGGTGGCCTTCACGGGATGACAACGGGGGTTAATTGTGGTAGGCGATGTGGGCTCCGTTTCCAAGCCATGCAAATAATCTACTCACTATTTCCTTTACCCTGTTAAATAATTTTGCCAAAGGCGAAATTGCTGCTTCACAGCATTTAACAGGGTGAAGCCATGTGAACAGAGAAAACTGTTTGGTTATTGTTTCTTGACTCATTTTGAACGTTTCTCTTTCACGTCCTTAATCTTAAATTGCCCTAATCTTTTGATTATCAATTTTTTATCGGGTAATTTTGTCCTATACGTTGCAACTTTAACAGGAGATAACGTTTTTGCAAGAGCAAATCTTACTTCTTCATGGTTCTTTGATTTACAAAGTATCAATCCAATGCTTTCCTTTTCATCGGGTAATCTTATTTTTTCATCTAAAGCGGCCAAGTATTTCTGCATCTGGCCGACGTAAGCAGCCTTAAATTCCCCAATTTTCAGATCAACTGCAACCAAACATCTTAATTCTCTGTGGTAGAATAACAAATCAATTTTGTTTTCTCTTCTTCCTATATCAATAATATATTGCGATCCTACAAAAGTGAATGATTTTCCAAATTCTAGGAAGAAGTCCCTTAAGTTATCTAGTAATGCTTTTTCTAATTCTTGTTCAGAATATTCTTTTCTCAAGTTTAAAAATTCTAAGACATATTCATCTTTGAAATGTTTGGCTAAATCTTTTGTTTCGTGTTTAGGGACGAGGGCAGTTACTTTTTCTGGCTTGTCTGCAAGTATGTATCTTTCAAATAATGATGAGTCGAGCTGTCTATTTAATTCCCTTTTACTCCACTTCTCTTTTATACACATTTTCAAATAAAATTGTTTTTCCTCGTCTGAGATAGTTTTGTCTAAGATAAGCACGTGATTTGTCCATGAAACCTGAAAGAGTAATTCTGCAGCCACTGGCTGGAGTTTTCTGCCTTTAGATTCTCCAGCCATTGGCTGGAGTTTTTGATAAATTTCATAAAAGCGCTTCATGTTCCAGAGATTTGTGATAGAGTAGCCCCTCACGCCCGGATATTTAAATCTTAAGTCTTTTGATAATCGCTCTACAACTGATTTTCCGTATGATGCATTTTTACTAAGCTCTTTGCCTATACTCCAATAAGCATGTAAGAGTGCTTTATTTATCTCGCTAAATGCTCTTAGTTTAGACTGCTCAATATGGTTTATTATATTACCAAGTATCTTAGTTGTAGTTCTGTTTTGATGGTGTTACTTTTTTCATCTTTTCTTTCATTTTTTGTTTAGTTTTTTACTACTTTCTATTTTCTAATTTCAATTACCAATTTCCGTTTTCCATACAACCAATTTCTAGCTCCTCTAGGGGGTTAATTGTGGTAGGCGATGGGTGATCCTGGATTAGTGTATGCAAACAT
>JALLOP010000083.1 GCA_027718005.1 Patescibacteria group bacterium AH-259-L07
TGCGTTATGGTCGTATTCCATGTAAAATCTAACAGCATCGCCACTATCACCCATAGCAATCCTTCCAACACTTGTATTTCCTGAAAGAATACTCAAACCTGCATTCCCCGAGCCTTCAAGAACTAATTCGTCTGCATGCACGCTCGGAGTAGCTTGTCCACTACTACCTGTATATGCATGCAACTTTCCTCCTGGACTCGTCGTGCCAATGCCGACATTGCCTGAATTATCTACCACAAATTTATCAGCGCCGGATTTTTGCAATTGGAGCAGATTGCCGGTGCTGGTATTGTTGATAAAAATAGAAGGATTTGCTCCAGCATTAGTGTCAGCAGAACTGGGCGCAAACGATACGGTATTGGCTGGTTGGGTTAGTCCAGTTTTATTCATCACCACGACAGTTCCATTGAGATTACATGCATTGCCTGCGTTAAGGGTGATTGAACCTCCACCAGTAACTTCTACATAATCTTTGCCCGTACCTTCCTGCTGAAGAATACCATTTAAAAATACTAAAATTTCATTATTGCCTGTAGTATATGTGAATGGCGTCAGGTCAAATGCTGTTTCCCCGCCTGTGGTGCAGGCAAACTCCTTGCGCCAGCCGCCGGTTATACCGGCTATGGCAAAGTAGGTTAAACCGTCATTGGTGAACTCCCACTGATCATCGATTTGATCCCATTTAATCGCAGGGTCATTTGTTCCCCGTTCTACCTTAATAAAAGCATCGCTGGGCGTGTTATCACTATCAAGCTTAAGTGTTGTGCCTCGTATATACGCATCACCAGCAACATCCAGGGTTGCTAAAGGTCCTGTGGTCCCAACGCCAACAAAGGCGTTTAAGGCATCAATATGAAGAATCGTGGTGGTTTTATCTGATTTGGTAAACGTAAAATTGCCAGGTGTGGCATTCGAGGCAAAATTTCCCGGTGTAACATTAGCAGCGCTTATAAGGCCGCCAATACCACCAGAAATTAAACCCTCAACATATAGATTTCCTAGGCCGGGATCACCAGCGCCACATGCGCCATCAGAATCTATACAAACGCCGCCGGTAACATGCAGTTTTGTCTTAGGGCCTGTCATACCAATCCCGACGTTGTTGGCTGCGTTTGAGAGGCGGACCACCGTGCCATCATCAGTCCAGCCGTCTAGGCCGCCTTCACCGGACACACTGCCTTTGACAATGACTACTTTATCGCCGCTCTCGAGTGCGGTATTAAAGGTAATTGAATTTCCATCAATTGTGTCTTCTGCATAATCATTGCCTGCACCTGCCTGCTGAAGCACCCCGTTATAAAACACGAGAATCTCGTTATTGCCCGCGGTGTAGGTGTCAGGGGAGGGAATAGTAAACGCAGTTTGGCCCTCTATGGCCGTATATTCATGACGCCACTCAACACCACCAGCTCCTCCGATTGCACCCCAGGAGGTGGTATATCCTTCAAATCCGCCGGTTTCCGTATTATAAATGAACATTCCATTAGCCGCCGTAAGAGCATTACGCTGAGTTGTAGTCATACGGGTTACCAGCAAGGCTCCTGTCGTAGAGCTAAGCTCAAGAAGAGCACTGGCAGCCGGGCTCGTCACCCCGATGCCGACCTTGTCGGTTGCGGTGGTGAGGCGGATAATGGAGCCGTCATCAGTCCAGCCGCCTGCTCCTGCGCCTATTAATCCGCCTTTTGCAACAATGACTACTTTTTTACTTGGGGCGCGCGGATTATTAAAGGTAATCCTCGTAGAACTGGTTTCAACATAACTATTTTCATCGATTGCGCCGGCCTGCTGAAGCACCCCATTATAAAATACCATAATCTCATCATTGCCCGGGGTATAGGTGCCGGCCGTAATATCAAAAGTCTTTCTATCTCCGCCGACTGAATCATTGGTCGTGTCAAATTCCTGATGCCAGCCGCCGGCCGGGATCAAGGTTAAGGATCGCCATGACGTGCCATTATACCCTTCAAAATCAGTGCCGGTCCAGCGAATGGTTCCTGCATTGGTTCCTGATGTGGTGCCTAATTGAATTGCACCCTCAACATCAAGTTTTTCCAATGGATTTGCGATCCCGATGCCGACGCGAGCGCCCGTGGTGGTTAAGTATACATAATCATTGGTTTTGTCATGCGCCCATAAACCAACGCCTGATTCTGTTCCCCCAACCGCACCCTTTACATACCCTTGAGTTGCGGCATCAGTATCACTGGTTGGGGCGGGCAAATTCAAAATCTTAAACGTATTTCCCATATCCAAGTTTCTCTCAATCGTAATCGACTGCGCCACTACGGTACGTATCCCCCAGATGCTGATGAGGATGAGGATAAGCGCGAGCAGGGATGCGTATACGGTTTTTAACAGGAGATTGCTTCGTCGAGTTCCCTCGCTTGCGCTCGGGACAAGCCTCGCAATGACAAGGGGGGATCTCACCATTGCTTTGTTTAAAAAATTTTTCGACCAGCCCCTTCGTAATCTATGTACGATTATTTTTTTCACCCCGTTAGAGGTTTTTAGGTTAAAACCTTTTTTTATTGATTTCATAATTTTCACCTCATTATTTGCATATGTTCCCCGCTAAATTCGACCTCTAACGGGGTTCATATGTGTAAGGTTACCTATATTAATTGTTTTTTTATTTTTATTTATTATTTATTTTGATAAAATTCTACGACTTTATTATGCTCATCAAATACTATTCTAAACTTATTAAACACATCTAACCTGCCCAATAACGGTGGGACTCCTTCAGTTAAAGCCCAGGCGATGCGAGCCTCAAACCCAATACTGCCTAAATATATTTTTGCTTTCTTAATAATATAGGGGACTCTGCCACCTGATACACCCTTTATCTCTCGGATGTGGCTATAATCTTGTTTAAAACCAAAAGCCTGTCCCAAACCTAAAGGAATCAAAGTAATGTCAGCCCCAGAATCAATATACAAAGGAATCTCTATTTTAAAACTTCTTACCTTTAGGGTAGCATAAGCGATTGGTCGGTAAACTACGCCTAGGTCAGATCTCTCTTTCTGGTATTTAAATCTGATCATAAAATCAAATAATTAGAACCATGACCTCCTCTTTTGGTATCTTAGCTATGAGCGGTGTTTTTCTGGGATATTTCTTTTTAGCCTGTTGCAACATCTTTCTAATATCCTTTCCTGAAAATCGTACTTTCCCGTCAATCATAATAATATAATTGTCCAAATATTTTACTCGATCCAATTCTGTAAATGCTTGAAAATTTTTAGAAAGATCGGCTCTAGCAGGCGAAGCGAAAGTTTGCTTTTTCATATGAATATAATTAACTTTTTAATTATTTTTTATTGTTTTAATTTTTATATCTAAAACCTATCTGTGTTTTTGGCGTATCTTCTTGTATTAATAATCTTTTTATAGCCTAATACCGCACCAACTTGAGGTGCCAATTTGATCCCTCAAGCTTAAGGTCATAATTTGTGATCTTAAAGAATCAAACTCACTTACCTTTCGTACCAATATACCAGGCCGATTGAGCGAAGATACGGGGTTTTATATGAATCGGCAAGTTTTTTGGGCGCAATTTTTATTTTCCACCGAAGATCATTGCCCGCATTTGCGAATACGAACCTCTGGCCAGGTTCTGTCAAGCTCCATGTCTTCCCGCCATCATTGGAAAGATAATATTGTATGTTTGCCTGAGATAAACTTGCCTCAAGATCGCTGATTTGCGCCGCGCCCACCTTATTCACTTCAAAATTAATTTGTTTTGAAACCGCTTGTCTGGTCACACTTATATCAACGCCGTAATCAGTAAAACGATACATTTTTGTCCCGCCGCCCTTAACGCCGGCAATCATATAGCCGGTATGTTCTTGAACGGGGACCATATCTAAAAAGCTGGGGGTAAAATTAAACCAAAATACATTATCAATGCGCGTATTAATTTCTCCATCAAAACGAACTAACGTGCCATCGCCATTGCTGATGTAGATCGCTTGATCTAATTCATCCAAGGTTACCGGGTTATTATGTGAAATCCGCCACCCAAAACGCGCGCTCACATCAGTGACTGAACCATCAAAAGCCATTTCATAGCCCCTGGTAAAATAGCTTGCCCAGAGTATAAATACACGTCCATCAGAGCGCGGTAGAAGCGCAAGATGTCCCGGATACTCAAGGGACTTTGAAAAAAGTAATGAAACAACGCTGCGACCAGATGCAAACGGCTCATACTGCCATATTTCAAATGCATTCTCTTGCGACAGGCCAATGAGCCAGCGCTCCTTATCTTTATTGATTTGTTGTATGGGATCCTTCGTCGCTTCGCTCCTCAGGATGACAGGGGGGGTTGATTGTATGACGACTGAATCAAACTTTTTTTGCCGCACCATATTTTGCAGTTCTGGTGCCAGCGTCAGTTTTAACGATGCCGTATCAAGGGTAAAAAATTCTAATGTATCCATATAGTAGATAAGACAGATACTTACCCCGCACGCCAGAGAAACACCTTGGGGAATCGTACCCAACCCCGCATCATTGATAAGCGTCATCCCAGCATCAAATGTATATACATGAAAACGTGCTGTGTTTTCTTCTTGGGTAAAAATAAACCATTGGTCTAACGTGGGGATTGAATAGACTGATATAATGGTATGACCTTGAGAAATGCCCAGTGTGTCAAAGTCCATTCGTGCCCACGTATCATTATCTCTTTTCCACATCACCACTGCTTTTTGGTCATTAAGCATGTGATGGCCAACAAAAACAATCGTACGGTCAGTGGTCTTCACTAACTCAGGGACAAAGGTGTCTAATAAGGGACTCGCGGTTATTTCTTCCACGGCAATATCGGGTGGAAACAATACATTCGTGCCGGTCCAATCAAAATATAGGGTGGTCTCTTCAGTATCAAGCCATGCCAGAGATGAAAATGAGTCGCTAAAGGTTGCACTTATATATTGTGTATCAATTGTCTCTGGTGCTTGCTCTGCCAAGGGCGCCTCATATTTTTCTTCAGCTGAAAGCGGGATTTGAGCCTCTTCTTGACGCTTAGCTTCGGGATATACCTCTGTTAGCTTAAACGCTGTTTTTTTATACCACAATACCAGTCCTCCCAATACCAGCCCTCCCAATACCAGCCCCACAACAATAACTCCTACAATATATGGCTTTATTTCTTTTTTTTGCCTGCCCCGTAGGGAACTTGCCTGCCCCGTAGGGAACTTGTTCTCCTTCGGGGCTCTCCTTTGGGGTTTTTTCTTTTTTTTTGCCATAAATAAATGATAAATGATTAGTGATCAATGATTAGTGATCATTACCGGATTTTGGTGCCTATGATATCAGGGTCGGTGATACGGTTGGTATTAATGTCAGGCCAATCATGGCGCGGGGCAATCAATCGATAGGAAACCGTAACCGCTTTATTGCCAAAGATACGCACAGAATTCTCGTCTGGGAGCAATTCATACCACACATCTGCCTTGCCTTCTGGGGTAAGTGCGACGACCAAATCTTCCCACTCATTGCCAAACGCCGTGACTTCTCTAAACAGCCACCAATCAGAGCCAGTCTCTGCAGAATCAAAGTCAATTACATACACATACAGATCTGGTATCAGCTGTTCAAGTTCTCCTTTGCCCACGACTTCTTCTTTAAGACCAACTGTTGAATGGCCGTACGTGGCATACTTTTGTCCGTCAATTTCATAGACCGGGTCAATGGTGGTAACGGTGAGTTTGTTTACATTCGTGATATTTCTTCCCGTGGTGCCGCTGAAATTAAGGTTTGCGTCGCGAATATCCACACCGCCTCCCCACACTTGAAGCTTTGTCTGTGGATTCGGCGTCCCAATGCCGACATTGCCCGCTATTGTGAAATCTCCCGTGCTCCTGAAGATATATTTACCCGTGTCGGTTGTTTCATCAAAATAGAGATCCTTTGCCGGATCAGATCTATTGATAACACCCGCTACTGTTGGCTCGCCGCCACCACCAAAATAGAGTCGTGGAAAAGCGCTAGCACCACTACCTCCAGACAACAATAATGTTTTATCGCCAGCAGCT
>JALLOP010000084.1 GCA_027718005.1 Patescibacteria group bacterium AH-259-L07
TGTCTGCACATATATAAAAGCAACAGCATATCAACTGTTGCTTTTCATCTATAGTAATTTATCCAAACTTTATGAGAAGATCAGCAAACTTTCTCAACCATTTCATTTTCTTTTCTGTGCGAGGGTATAAGGGGATGTCGGTTAAAAATCTTACAAATTTAGAGTTAGCAAACCAACACTCAGTCTCAATTTCTTTGATGCGGACAAACTCGAGCAACCCTTCTGGCCCATGGGTGTAACCCACCCCTGAAGACTTCCATCCACCAAACGGAATATGGGCCATGGCAAACTCGGTCATGGCATCATTGTGAAACACGCCTTGACACTCGATCCTGTTGGCAAGTGCCTCAAACTGCTTTCGATCCTTGGTAAAAATGCTTGCTCCTAGCCCAAATCGGGTTGCGTTCGCCATAGCCACGGCTTCCTCCGCATCCTTCACCTTTACAACCGGTAGAATCGGCACAAAGGTCTCCTCTTTAAGAATAAAGGGCAGATCTTCGCCCAAACTCTCTAGTTCAATAACAATTGGCCGCACCTTATCTATAACCGCTCTTTCTATGCCTACATCTTGTAAAAACCGTTTGTAATTTTCTGTCTCTAGATCAGAACAATTACAGTCAATTTCATGTGGCTGCAGCCGGTCTACCCGCTGTTTAATTTCTTTTAAGAGTTCATCGTAAATCTGTTTCACTGCAAATACTCGTTTAATATTATTGCAGCTGATATCAGAAAACCGTGCCCACACAATCACACTCGCGGCTCGCTCTATGTCAGCATCTTCCAAAACAATGGCAGGATTTGACCCGCCAAGTTCAAGTGTAACTGGCGCAAATCGGTCCCGTGCATTTGCCTGATGCACTTTCCATCCTGCTTTATCAGAGCCAGTAAACGATACTTTATCTACTAATAGCGAACTATTAAGCGCTTCTCCATACTCTACCTCTGGAGGCAGAACGGCAAATATACTGTTTTGACCAAAGGGTATTAAGCTTCTCTTAACCAGACTACGTAACAAGTTCGTGGTCTCTTTCCTGCCCTCTGCCGGCTTTAACACCGCACTGTTGCCTGCAAGAAGCGCTGGTATAATATTACCGAGCGGTATGGAAAATGGTGAGTTTGTCGGCGTAATAATACCAACTACACCCCATGGCTCTTTCTTGATAATACTCTTCTTATGCGCAAACAGCAATGAAGACGGCTTACTCCTATTCTCATCGCACAACACCTTATATGCCCAGCGACGATAGCCCCTGATCAATATACGAATAGGTATATATTGATCAATAAAGACGGTATCCTTATCTTGTTTTATCTCGTCCGCTACTGTATTAACAATTGTATCTTCATATTCTTTAATAAGAGAATCAAGTTCTTGCAACCACCTTGTTGTTCTTGTCTTCAAAGACCAAATCTCGCTGCTCCTTGATCTATTAAACACTTGGGAAAGATGTTTTGCTTCTGTTTCAACATAACGTTCAGGAGTCATATGTTCCTCCCTTCTAAATAGAATGAACTCATCTATACTATAACAAAGCGATAAAAAAAAGTCAATCCCTAACAAAAATATCCGCCGAAGCGGATATTCTAAGTTAGATAACAGGCGGTATTACATGCAGGACATGCAATGAATAAATGCCTGAGAGTATGGTAGATAGACCAATCATTACCACCCACAACAATAAACCAATGCCAATCGCTCTTATATGCTCAAACAAAAGTCGATACCATTTCGGATTTTTTAAAGACGCAACAGCATTACCGAACAAACATCCCCATAATAAACTTACCCAACAAAAAATCCAGCTCAATATAGCCAAAATAGTAAATGCCAGATAACGATGCGTTGGTATAAGTACTTCTGGCACTACTCTGCCCATCAAAAGATGTACGCCAAAACCATTCCACATAAAATCATTACCATTTACTGGCCCGACAAACGTCTGCGGCACAAGACCGAAATAAACACTCCCAGATTCAACAAGCTCAAAATAGGTAGGAATTCCTCCTGCCCACAACGCAAGTACACTAACAAAGAATAGAAATATTGGCACACGTCTGGCAAATGAAAGGCTAAGTCTTGACAAGATATACTTATAAAACAGGAGTGTTATAACGCCACCTAAAACAATAACTCCTAGATAGCCGCCCATAAAGGAAGCTGGATTTATGTTTAAGAGGATTGCGCCGAATATAAGAAGATATAATCCTCCTACCGTGCGTCTCACATTTCTCTTATCTCGCAATACATACCTATAAAGCCAATAAGTTATAAAATAACCACCAATAAACAAACAGATATGATCAACAATAAAGGTGCCTGCGCCAACCTTACCAACAATACCAAGAAATATGCCTAAAGCAGAGCCAGCAAATACTGCAATTGGATTTTCTGCAACGATCCTGAAAAAAGTCTTCAGAGATTTTCTCATGATTGTTCCCCCTTTTTGTAAAGTGCTTTGAAACTTTGGATATTCAAAGTACACTATCAATTTAGCACAACTCCAAAAATCTGTCAATAGTCATTTTGTAGATAGTCATTTTGTAGAATAAAGTCAAAATGCGAGACGTCTGCCTCACATTTTTAGATCTCTACTATAGTAGGCCCTTATTTCGGTACCATTCAATGGTTTGTTTCAATCCTTCTAAACTATCAGGGTATTTAAAAAGGTTATGCCGTCGATCATACTTCTCGGCAAGCTCTAGAAGTTTTTCATTTGACATCCAGTTATCAGCGAGCATAAACTTTCCCATCTCTAAATCAACTAAAGGTTCGCTTTTAGTTCTCTTGGCCGCGCTCTCAGTCATTCTCATAAATGTTTTAAAAACCAACCTGGGTAATTTAAATTTTTGAAACGGTTTATTGTCGAGTTTCTTGCCAATAAATGTAGAAACATCCGCAACAGTATACGGTGTCATGTCCACCACATTATAAATTTCGCCATTTGCCTCATCAACAGACGCAAGGAAATCAGCAGTGCGCACTACATCTTCAGCATGAATTAAAGCTACATGATTGGTGCCTTTGCCTACAATAAATGGCGCGAGTCGACCCTTCGCCACAATCTCTAGCGCATTTGCCATGCCATACTGTGACCGCGGACCATAAATTGCAGCAAGCCGCATAATCGTAACAGGCACACCGAGCTGCTCATGAAAAAACAAAATCAACCTCTCAGCATCTTTTTTTGACCACCCATAGTTATCAGTAGGGTGTGCTGGATAGGTTTCGGTTGCGGGAAGCGGTATATGAAAATCATTAAAATCGCCATACACAATCCCTCCGCTCCAGAAAACAAAACGTCTCATTCGTTTTAATATATCATCAAACCTGCTCAACGCTTCTAATAATTGCTTTGTACCAAACACATTTACATTGTCAAGAATGTATCGCGGTATATCATATTTAAAAATCGCTCCCATGTGCCATACAACGATCTCATCGCTCTTTCGTGCTCGTATCTTGTTCATAATCTTGTCTATATCATTCATCTTAGTCAAATCTGCCTTTAGAAAGGTAAAGTGTTTATCTTTATATTCTGGTACATAACCAAGCTCTCGAATATCAGTTGCGATTACATAGCTATATGAGCTGAGCTCATTGGTCAAGGCAAAATCAAGCGCATGTGAACCAACAAATCCTGACGCTCCCGTAATTACTAAGGTTTTACTCATGTCATTACCTCCTGTATAAATTTGGTTCTCAATGAACTAATACAAGTATAAAATATATCTTTAAAACCGTCAAGTGTGGCTGTTGACAGTTCTGGCGTATTGTGTATTTTATATACTAAACGCTCTTTTCATTTACTCTATGGAGGTAAAAATGGAAAAACCTGACATTATAACCCAAGGCATTGGGTATAACCATGAAGTAGCCATTTATTATCCACCTGAATTATTACCAGAAAGCCCTGTGATATTTATGCTTCATGGAAACTGGGCAACACGGGGAAGAAATACCAATTATGCACACTATTTTTCACAATATGGATTTCTTGTTATTACCCCGACCTACCGCTATCACCACAAAGATAATCATAAAGGAATAATTGGAGCAAAGCTTGGCAAAACTTCGATTCTTGATTATGTTAACGACATTGAATTTCTGATTGAACAACTGTATAAAGGAGAATTGATAGATATTATTCCTCAAAACCAGCCTATAGGAATGGGGCATTCAATGGGAGGATTGCCCTTACAACGCCTTGCCGCACAAAGGCCACAGAATAAACAACTATCAGCACTGATTCTTTTATGTTCTGCACCGCCAGCTGGAATCTCGCTTCACACAGACAAAGATTATAAAAAAAGAATTGCACGATTTGCAAAATACGTTCTTTTGGGCAAACCGTACCTTCCTGACCTTGAAACTATGGCAAAATATATTTATAATGGCATGCCCGAAGAAATACATGAACGTCTTTACACTAACGCAGTGTATGAATCAGGCACGTCATCACGGGAAATCCTTGCAGGAAGCGGCACTGGCTTGGTAAAATTCCTTGCAAAACTGTTCTCAGATCCTATTGACGTTAATAAAGCTGATATCCAATGCCCTATGCTTATCATCGGTTGTGAAAATGATAAGGTCATTGTCCCTGCAATTGCAAAAGATCTATATGAAAAATATCAGAAACGAAGCGCTCCGACAACATTAAAAATCTTTAAAAGATTTTCTCACTGGGTACAATATGAACATGGCTGGGAAACATCAGCAAAGTATATTCTCGACTGGATTACTCAAAACGTGAGTTAATATCTCAAAAACTGTTCGTATAGCACGGGCAGTTTTTTGTCTTATGTGGATAATCTGCCCTTGACCGTTAGAGGATGAAAGACTCGCTAATTTGCACAAACCTTTTTTTAGCAATAAGATTTACTAGTTATACACATCTTCCATCCTCTAACGGGGTTGACACAATATGGATAAAACGATTATAATATTAATAATAGCTATTGTTCTTTAACAGAAAGGAGGCGCACTATGATGCGCACTGGAGCAATATTTAATCTTGTTACCGCTCTTATTGGTTTTCAGTTTAGGAGAAAAAATGTGCTTTTAAAACAAGCGCAATCCATGGCAAAAGCTGGCGTAGAACATATTGAAATTATTACTGATTTTCTTCGCGCTAAACCCTATCCCGAACGCTATTTACGGAATGAGATCGATGCACTCGCCACTTTAAAAGATGAAGGAATTACCTTTAGTATGCACGCCCCTACCCTTGGCATTATAACGGGAGCAAACCATCAACTCATTCGAGAAGCAAGCGTAAAAACCATTATTGATGATTATGAACTTATCACTCCCTTAGAACCGACCACCGTAACTATCCACCCGGAAGCACTTAAGATGGCAATCAAAGATCTCAGAACATCAGATCCCAAGAAGAAAAAATTTTTGCTTGACATTGTGAGGAAAAATGAAGCACTGTCATTTGAAGAATTGATTAAAGTAATCCCTGCAGAAAAAATCTGTATTGAAAACTACTTTTACGGAGAGCTTACTGAATACAAAAAAATGATTAAAAAATTTGGCGCTGGCGTTACCTATGATATTGGACACTACTTGCTGCAATACTTTGGTCCTCGCGCACGTAAAAAAGTACGAAAAAGTATTCAACTTGATTTTGGTCTTGTTGAAGCAAGTGATTGGAAAACAAACCCTGACCCTTTTGAATTTGTTGATCCCTTTTTTAACGCTTGGAAAGGCATGGTACGCAGCATCCACATCCACAATGTCCGACCACGAATTTTACAAGTCTCTCAAGACCCTATCATGTTCAGAGACCATTATCCCCTTACTGACCCGCGTGGTGTAGTCAATATACAAAAAGCATGTCAACGGTTTCAACATTTTAAATACAACGGCCCAGTTATTATTGAAGACTATGGCAATAAAAATATTGCTGAATCAATTTCATTTTTACGAAAAATTCTTGAAAAGATCCAACAAAGTGCATAAAAGACATCAAGGTTAACTTGATGCCTTTTTTTATTTT
>JALLOP010000085.1 GCA_027718005.1 Patescibacteria group bacterium AH-259-L07
ATTTTTGCCGTCAAAGAAAAACTTGAAATTGTCCACGGTAGTAGAAGCTACACTTCACTACGTGGCAGGCGCCGATCGCGGCGAAGCCGCTCCGAATTAATTTCTGGAGGGGGCCTGTTCTCGCCGCTGAAGACGGCGAAATAAGTTCAAGCTACTTTCAATAGAACGCACTTGCATCTATATGTATCTATAAAAAAGCCCCTTAACAAATATATGTAAGGGGCACGGAGCAGACTATAAACATCGTTCTATTTCTGAAGGCAATTGTTTTTTTAACCGTTCCAGACCTTTTGCGGTTAAACTGACATAACCTTCATCATCGATCGTAACAAACCCATTGGCAATTAAATGGTCTGAAAGCTGTTTTTTAACGTCTTCAGCATCATGCAGCATTTCAAACCCACACAAAAACTGTGCATCTTTTTCAGCCTTAGCTAAGGCGTACGTAACATCATTAATGGTTATTTTCTTATCCTTGCCAATTAAAACAATTGCTCTTACTATCGCATCGATTTGCATTTCAAAAACCACTTTTTCTATGCTCTCTTGTTTCATTTTTTACCTCCTCTCATATTTACAATGGTAAGGTTCCACGTATATTATTACATAATATCTATGTTGTTGCAAGCTTTATTCAGATAAATTTTAAACGTACAGTCAAATATTTCAAAAACTATGAAATTTAAATTTATACTATTTGAAGGAATAAAAATAATTGTTTGAATAATATATCGCCTAACACAGACCATCCGGTTCGCGAGCTAAATAATAATTTTATAAATATGAGAAACATAATCATCACGGGTGCCAGCCGCGGAATTGGCTTGGCAACCGCGAAAAAATTCTTAATTCTATGAATCCAGAAAAAACAAATTTTAAAAAACCAGAATCATCTGAACCTCCTCCTCAACAACACGATAAAAAACAAAAACGGACTTCGCTCTACGAGCTTCCTGAAGTATTTCTATCTCTTGACGAACTTAAAAAAGCGCTGAAGCCTTTCCTTGAAATGGAAGCAAAGAACAGAAACTTTGATATAGAAATTAAAAAAGAAAGTAAGACATGCTCGATTATTTTAAGAAAAGAAGATGGCTCACAGCGCGACCTGTCCGAATTTTTGCCAAAAGGATTTAAATTTGAACCTGCTGAAGAATATAGCGTCAAAATTTCGAAAAAAAGAGTACAATTTAATCCCCGAGAGATAAACCAGCGTGCCTTTCTGCTTTCGCTAGGTCATGAACTTGGACATGCCGGACAAGAAAAAATAAACAAAATACATCTGACAAAACAGAGAATAAGGCGTTTACGAGAAATATCCAAGACCCTTATCAAACTCTTACGAGAGGCCAAAAAAATCTCTCAAAAAACTAAAGGCCTAAGCAAAGCAGGACGAGAGAAATTTCTTGAAGAACTTGAAGCTAAAATGAACGAAAAATCTGGTGAATCACCCCCTCCCATGCAGCTTTTAGAAAAACGAGAAAAGCATACGGCTCAATCAGAAAGAACAGCCTGGGCAGAAGGGTTAAGAATTCTACGCAAGCTGAGCAGAGATGGATACGACGTTCTCAACGGTTTTAATACTCGCGAAGAAATAAAGGCATACATCGCATACTACCTTTATACATATGAGCTAAAAAATATTAGTAAAAAGTTAGCTGCTACAACGTCTGACACAATTGAAATTCAACACAAACTTAAAGTTGCAAAGCCAGATGACGTTATAACACTTTTAAGAACTTTGCGATCCATCTCTGAATCCAAAGAAGAACGGACTCGTTTAACTGAAGACGAAGAGTCTGTCTAGAACTATTATTTAAAAATTGGTTGGCGCTTAAATCAAAAAATTTACCTACAACTAAAAAAGAAAGGTACGTTTTAATGAAAACATTTCGTATAAAAACATTTTATGTGAAATAGTCAGAAATTTCTTCTTTATTTTTAAGATTTTTCTGGCAATTTATTTCAACGGTCGGCATAACTTGATATAATTTAAATAATCTTAATTATTAACTATCAAAATTATGGCAGAAAAATTTGAAGGTAGGCAACAAAATCAAAATGAGTATGATGAAGATGGCGAGGTAATTCTTGATGAAGAAACGCGTGGCTTATATCAAGGATTAGAAAATAAAAGTAGATCTATAAAAAGTACAATAAAGCTTGTTATGAATAGGGCTGATAAACTTAATCCAGATGACCGAAAAAAATTAGTCAAAGAATTAAATGATGATTTAGACGCATTATTGGCAAAAGTAGTAGATGCTGCGGAAGATGAGTAGGAAAAATAAATTGCCCAAAAAATCAAGGTAAAGAAACTT
Source organism: Patescibacteria group bacterium AH-259-L07 (assembly GCA_027718005.1). Classification (GTDB taxonomy): domain Bacteria; phylum Patescibacteriota; class Patescibacteriia; order UBA2591; family UBA6264; genus JALLOO01. Next base: position 2,319 of record JALLOP010000085.1, read on the forward strand.
CTGCCTACATCACATAACACGGTGTATGCGGTTCGCGCTTGGTTAACGCCAAATGCTCACCCAAATTTTGCCTTCGCTACGCTACGGCAAAACTTTACATACGCCGAAACGTTAAGTGAAATAATCTTATTTTTAATTTGTCCTCTTATGATTGAAAAAATTAAATTAGAAAGTGGCGACATTGATCATTCTGAACAAGTAAAAACATTTTCTGAATATTTTTCAAATGGTCAGATTGAAAAAATTGAAATAGATGAAGCCCCCGAAAACGTAATGAAACATTTTGAAGGTAAAAACAAAAGCTTTATTCTTCCAGATGAATATCAGCCAGGAAACTTTGAAAAGTTTTTTGTAATAAAACATGAAAACGGCAACAAAACCTTTGTCGCACAGCAAACAAAAAATTACAGCGACAATGAAACTACTGAAAAATTAACCTATATTGTCGACGTTGATAAAAATGGAGCTTATATCGGCCATGGGGGGATAAATATCTTAAATCCTGATGAATACTTCAAAAACAAACCTTTTGTAGACTACACTAAAACATTAAAAGAACACAGGAAAAAGGGGTTGGGGACAAGACGCCTCTATCTCATGAATGCTGTTTCGCAAATGCTTTATGGACTTCCCTTACATTCAGCTTTGACAAGGGGACCAAAGGCTGAATCTCTGTGGCAAAAATTAGCAGCCAACGGAGAGGCAAAAAAAATTAAACAAGGTGATCGCGATCGTTATGTATTCGTGACTAAAACAAAAAGTCAAAAATAAAATTACTTACACTGTCTTGCCCTCTCACGTCGCAAGGCTTCGAGAATTTGTCACTAAAACGCAAAATCTGCTAAGAACTAATGAGCTCCACTCGCTAAAAACTTGAAATTGTCGCTTGCTTTCAGGAAACAAAAACTGCCAAAGAACCTGTAAAAAATATCGACTCGAACCATATTTTAATAAAAGAAATTTTTTCGTATCGTTTGTTGCAGAAATTCGACGCGTTTCTGTTTTTTTGTCCGCTGGTTGTTGTTATCCAGCGATAATGTCACCTTTTACTGTTCACCAAAATGTCACCTTGATAGGGAGAACAACTATGATAGAATTAAGAAAAGGGAATAGCTACTAAAGCATTTATATGCCCTCCAGGGCTCCAGAAGAAGCCAGAAGAGGACTAAAATCGTGTTCCAAGGTCTCTCTCGATATAAGATCTATTTTTAAAAATTTTCAAAAATCGCTCGATAGTTTTTGTGGAAAACTTGGACATCGAAGCATCGCCATAAACCCTGACATTCTAACTTATCCACAACAAGACTATTGACATTTATTCTATCTTTTGTATAATATAAATGGTTTTTTGAAGCAGTCAAAAAAAGGAGAAAACGATGGGCAAGAAAAGCGATGAACTGCTGAGAAGGTTAAAGCAAGGTCTGCCCGCTGATGAGGCGCCTGCTCTTTTACGAGATGTCGAGAGGGAAAGGGCTCAAGAACAAGCGCCAAGAACGAATCCAAGTCAGTACAAGGATGAACGTATTCAACAACTTTCCGATCTTTGGTTTTCTCAACGAGCAACGGCAACTGTCGAGCAGAAGAATGAAGTTGGGTTAGTGTACATCTCAAAAGTGTTGGGACTTGGAGATGACGTTGCTCAACGGTTTGCACAGGGTGACCAGAATGCCTATCGTCAGGTTGGAATGAGACAAGGAGGTGCAGAGAATTACACGCCCGACCTCGAGAGTTTTTGGGCAAGAGTGCGAGAGCTTTTCCCTGGAATATATAGAGATGATGATATTTCCTTTTTGGTGAAACAGAATGACGTAGTGGCAACGTGGCATTTTCTGTGGCAATTGGAGATTCCACTTGCCGCAGAATCTCCTATTCTAGGAGATCTTGCAATCAACGCCCACGTATACAAGTAAGTCAGAATAATGCCTGTTGGCTAACCAATGGGCATTCTTTTCTTTTTCAGAATTTGCCGCCAAGGGTAAAATCTGATATGATTTTACTTAGCAAGCTTCGCTCACGAAAAACTTGAAATTGTTAAATCTTGCGGCGAAACCGCTCCGAATTAATTTTTGGGGGCTTCCTCGCCGCCGCAGGCGGCGAAATGCGTTCGAACTATTTTCAATATTCTGCACCACCGAGAAAAAGCATAGTTTAATGAAAATATTTCGCATAAAAACGAGTTACGAAATTTTACTCAAAGAATCTTTATGATAACAATTTGGAAAAAAATAAAAGAAGAACCGTTTAAAACAGGATTTCGCAAATTAATAAAAAAGACATTTCAACTGCCTAATAATAGAATTACTGATTTTGATATAAAACATGAGGGACCGGTAGCGTGTATCCTTGCCTTAACTGAGGATAACAAAGTAATTTTAACAAAACAATTTAGACCAGGTCCTGAAAAAATTCTACTTGAATTGCCAGGCGGCGATGTAGATGCTGACGAAACACCTGAGGAATCTATAAAAAGAGAATTTCTGGAGGAAACTGGACATACTGGTGATATTAAATTTGTTGGCACCAGCCTAGATTGTGCTTACTCCACAAGGATTAGGTATAACTTTGTGGCTACAAACTGCCGTAAAGTTCAAGATCAAAATCTAGAAGAAAATGAATTTATTCAGGTAGTCGAAATGTCTTTAGACGATTTTAGAAAACATCTTAGAAGCGGCGAATTAAGTGATGTTGAGGGCGGCTATCTGGGATTGGATTTTCTCAGGTTGCTGTGAACTACTCAAAGAGGCTCTGCGCTTTCGTCGCTACGCTCATCACCCTCGTATAACACAGAATATCCCATCTGCGGACCAAATAATAATTTTTGTAAACATGAAAAACATAATCATCACCGGCGCCAGCCGTGGCATTGGCTTGGCAACCGCAAAAAAATTTTTAACACAAGACTGGCACGTTATTGGCACCTATAACCAAACTACAATTCCGCTTAAACATAATAACTTACGCACCCTTAAACTTGACCAAGGTTCACCCGATAGTATTATCCAAGCTACTAATCAAATTAAAAATACTTATTCTCATATTGACGCCTTAGTAAATAACGCGGCTATTATCCTTGATGCTGAAGATGAAACGGTTGGCTTAGAGAATATTCGCCAAACCTTTGAAGTTGATTTGTTTGGCTTGATAGACGTTACCGAGCGTCTTGTGCCTCTTCTCAAAAACGGCAGCCATATCATAAATATTGACTCTAGTTACGGCTCTTTTTCGTTGCCCATAGACGATAAAACATCAACTGGCTATCGAATGGCCAAAGCTGCCCTCAATATGTATACCCGCACGCTGGCTTTTCGTCTCAAGGATCAAGGCATTATCGTCTCGTCTCTGGATCCAGGCTGGGTGCAAACTGATATGGGCTACATTGGGGCAACTGAGGAAGAAAAGCCTGATCGAAGTCCAGACCAACCAGCAGATGAAATTTT
>JALLOP010000086.1 GCA_027718005.1 Patescibacteria group bacterium AH-259-L07
CTTATCAAAGCTTTCCAGTCATTGGCAAACCTCTCTAAGCCGATATCGGTAAGTTTATGAGAAATATTAAATGTGCGCCAATCTTTATTGAGATCAAGATCTTTATATTCAATGGGCTTTAAATCTGATTTATACGTAAAATCATCACCTGGAAGAAGCAATCCTTGATCTGCCCACTGTTTTAAAATACTAAGCGGCGCGGTTATAATATCTGAGCCGAGCTGGAGTGCATACAAAAAATGATTAAAATTTCGCACACTTGCGGTTAATACTTCAACATGATCATCGCCATTTGTATACATTTGAATAATATTTTTAATTAAACTCATACCATCCTCACCTTGATCATCAAGGCGTCCCACAAATGGAGAAACATAAACCTGCCCTTTATCAGCTCCCTTGGTTGCGGAATACACTGCTGCGGCTTGCTCTTGAGAAAAACATAACGTCATATTTATGCGCAACCCCTTTTTTACTGCTTTTTGCGCTGCCACTAATCCTTTCTTTGTTGTAGGGAACTTAACATAAGCATTTGGTGCCCAGGAAAACATTTTTTTTGCCTGAGAAAGCATATTTCGCGGCGAGGTTTTATTATCAGCATATACCTCTATTGAAATTGAGCCCTGGGGAATAATTTCAGCAATTTCTTTAACTACCTGACGATAAAACGTATATACTTCTTTTTGAGAAAACTTTTTTCCGCTCTCTAACCGCTTTTTTGCTTGAGGATTTTTGGATATAAGTGTCGGGTTGGTGGTTTGCCCATCTAAAAAACCTAAAAACTCAAGAACTTGCCGTGTCTCCTCTGGATCGCCGCTATCTAAAAATATTTTTGTTTTTAAATTTTCTGGCCTGCTCATAGTAATTTTTTAATCTTTTTAATAATTGCATCACAAGAAATACCCTCAAAATCAAACAGCTCTTGTCTTGAGCCGCTATGAGGAATTTTATCAACTGCTAATGAATAAACCTTTGCGCCCGTTGAAGACAGCGCGCTTTTTACTGCTTCGCCTAAGCCTCCTTCGCCTACATGATCTTCAACAGTAATTATATATTTAGTTTCTTGAGCAGCTTTTGTAAGTGTTGAAATATCAATTGGCTTAATAGAATAGCAGTCAATAATGCGAATATATATATTTTGCTTTTTTAACTCCTCATATGCGGCTAAAGCTTCATAAAGTGTAATGCCAGCCGCAACCACGGTTGCCCTATCTTTTGAACTTTGTTTTATAACTTTGCTTCCACCTATAGGAAATGCTTCGCTGGTATCATATATGATAAGCGTTGCCGGTCGGGTGGTACGAATATACACTATGCCTTTATGTTTTGCTGCAGCCTCAACCAGCTTTTCAGTAGATATTGCATCAGAGGGGTATAACACTACGCTATTTATAAGGGATCGAAACATGGCAATGTCTTCTAAACCCATTTGAGACGGCCCATCCTGGCCAATAGAAACGCCTGCATGCGACCCTACAAATTTTATATTTGCTCTCTCATAGGAATACTGACTCATGCGAATTTGATCAAACGCCCGCGTTAAAAATGCAGCAAACGTAGATACAAATGGAATTTTACCACGGGCTGCTAGACCCAAAGCGACCCCTATCATATTTTGTTCAGCAATAAACATCTCAAAAAATTGTTTAGGATAATATTTTTGAAAAATCTCAGAATAGGTTGAATTGCTCACCTCAGCATCTAATGATACAATATTCTGATACTGAGGATATATATTTACCAACGCCATACCATATGCTTTTCTCGTTGCTAATGGCTTAACTTTGCTAAATTCAAACCTTTGAACCTCAACACACTCTCCTGAAGGCAGACATACGCTCGCTGTTGGATAGTTTGGTTTTTCAGATTCTTTTTGTCCTGGTTTTGCAATTATTCCTCGAATTGATTTATCAATCTCTCCCAGCTCTTTTAAAGCTTTTTTAAGCTCTTCCCTATTCAACGGCTTTCCGTGCCAGCCATTTTTATCTTCTAATATACTTATGCCTTTTCCTTTAACGGTTTTAGTAATAATCATGGTCGGCCTATCTTTTACATCTGTCGCCTTTTTATATGCTGATATAACTTGTTTGAATGAATGACCATCAATTGTTATTGTTTTCCAACCAAATGCCTTAATTCTTTTCTCATGCTCATCTATATTGTGCCCATACATTGTCTCGCCGCGCTGGCCTAACCGATTCACATCAAGAATGCCAATCAAATTATCTAATTTATAGTGATAGGCTAATTGAATTGCCTCCCATTGTGATCCTTCACTCATTTCACTATCCCCTAATAACACATATGTTTTATATGGTAACTTATCTAAATACTTTGCATTTAATGCCATGCCCGCGCCAATGGAAAGTCCTTGCCCTAATGAACCCGTTGCGGCTTCAGTATAGGGAAATAGTGGTGTTGGGTGCCCTTCTAATGAAGAGCCAAATTGTCGTAAGGTCATTAATTCTTTTTCATCCAAGACGCCGGTGGCCGCCCACAGGGCGTAAAATAAAGGTGAGGCATGGCCTTTGGAAAAAATCAAGCGGTCATTATTAGGATAGTTAGGGTTGTCTTTGTCAAATCTAAAAATTCCGCCGAACATCAATCCGGCCATTAACTCAACTGCTGAAAGAGAAGATGTAGGATGCCCTGATCCAGCTTCAGTTGTAGAAGTTAAGCTCCAATACCGAATTAATTTTGCTATTTTTTCTAAATTTTTTAAATCTATTTTTGACATATCCTCATTATACTAAAATATTATATATAAGCAAATTCCATATTTAATGACTTGGAGATTGGATCTCCAAGTCATCTCCAAGTCAACTTAAGCGTACCACATCTAAATAAGTATAAATGTTTAAAGCCCGTCTTTAAACATCTCTCGGAGTAAATCAAAAAGCCAAGGCGCGCTCCTGGCTCTTGTGTATCGTATGAATAGTACCTGACTATATAATAATCAGGTCAAGAATTGGACCTGTGGATAACTATCTCACTTAGACCCCCGACGTCTAAGTCTAAGCAGCTATACTATGTTAATTTTTGTTGTAATTGATTGAAACGCTCTTTGATATCAGGGGCACTGAATAGCCCAGTGCCGATGACAAAGTAATTAGCACCAACAGAATTCAAAACAGATATGTTGTCAAGCTTTACACCGCCGTCAACTTCAATAAGAATATTGCTATCAATCTCTCGTAATTGTTTAATTTTATCTATTACTGATGGCATAAAATCTTGCCCACCAAACCCTGGTTTTACCCCTAAAAACAAAATCACATCCACTACGTCTTTGTATGGTAAAACGTTTTCAAGATCTGTTTCTGGGTTTAGGGCAATCCCTATCTCAAAGCCATATGTCCTTATTTTCTCAATAATGCCATCCACATTATCAGCTGCCTCTACATGAAATATCACTCGTTTTATATTTGTCTCTTGTGCACTTTGTAAATATTTCTCCGTCTCCAGCACCATTAAATGCGCTTCAAAATTAAAATCTGTTGAAATTTGAGCTAAATCTTTCAATTCAACAGAGGTATTATTTACAAATCTGCCGTCCATAATATCAATTTGCACCCAATCAGTAAGTCCGTGTACTTTGCCTAACTTATCTTTTAAATCATTAACGTCATCGGTTAAAATGGCAGGGATGATTTTTTTCATGCGAGAAAAATTAATGTGTTAATTTTTCGAGCACCCAGCCCTCTATGCTCATGACTGATTTATGTGGTTTTAGAAATGATTTACAAATTTATTTAGTCTGACTAATATCGTCATGCGCTTAGAGGGCTGGGTCTTCGCCTCTCGTTACACTCGAGGCTCGATTTTATCAACTCTTCGATGGTGGCGCGTTGCCGCACTAAATTTAGTCTCGAGCCATGCTTTTACTATTTTCTCTGCCTGTCTTGAACTCATATAATCCTGCCCTAAACATAAAATATTACTATTATTATGCTCGCGTGATTTTTCCGCAATCTTTATATTATATGCATTGACTGCACGAATACCAGAAACTTTATTCGCTGCCATACACACACCAACGCCGCTATCACAAATTAAAATGCCTCGCGCTCCTCTTGTTTTACGCACCTTGCGAGCTACTGCATATGAGAAATCAGGATAATCATCAGTTGGATCAAATACTATATTGCCTGCATCTTCACATTTTATTCCTAATGTGTCTAAATATTTTTTAAGCTCTTGTTTGAGCGTAAAGCCTGCGTGATCAGACCCAATAAAAATTGTCATAATTATTGATTTAACGAATGTTTACCATTAAACGTTCTAACCCTGGTAATAAAAACAGGCCGGGGAGATTCTTAATAATCTCCCCCGCCCTATTAATTAAAAAGTGATGCGGTGTTCCTTTAACATTATACAATTGCCAAATTGCTCTGCTCGTGTCAAGCGATGCTAAAAAGGTAATATTTTTGTCAGACACATATTTTTCAACCACTTGTTTTGATTCGCCGCTTATCACTAAAATAACTTGTATATCATCTTTATATATATTATTAAATTGGACAAGGTCGGGTAATTCTTGTGCACAATAGGGGCACCATGTTGACCAAAAAATTAAAAGCACCGGCCTCTTAGAATAGATAAGAGAGAGCGGTGCTTCCAGTCCATGTACATCTTTAATTACAAAATCTGGCGCAATAAAACCAACGTCTGCTTTTTGTTCTACTTCTAAATCCTTACTGCCCTTGAAAAGAGCACTCGAACCAAAAATATAAATACCAACAATAATTACTACAAAAATAGCTACTGGAAAAAATGGCTTTAAAGATGTTGTTTTGGGCATGTTTTATTCTTATTTCTGGAATGACAAAGGGAGAGAGAAATAACAAAGCGGGACTATTGGTTTTGTAATGCTTTTTCTATTGCTGACTGTAACGATGGATAGGGAACCGCACCTACTAACAATTCGCCATTGATAAAGCTTGCGGGCGTTCCTCTTACGCCTAATCGAATACCAAGCTGATAATCTGCCTCAACTCTATCCTTATACTTTCTGCTGCTCACACACTCATTAAACTTATCTACATTCAATCCTAGATCTCCTGCGACTTCACTGTAATAATCACTGCCCAAGCGAGACTGATTTTCAAACAATGCATCACCAAACTCCCAAAACTTATTTTGCTCAGCAGCACATTCTGAAGCTTCGGCCGCAGGCCGCGCCTGCGGATGAATCGCATCTAACGGAAAGTGTTTATATACCCAGCGCACTGAATTAGGATACTCATCTAAAATTTGGGTAACCGTTGGATGAAAACGATTACAAAATGGGCACTGAAAATCAGAAAATTCAACCAGCGTTACTGCTGCATTTGACTCTCCGCGTACATGATCATCTTTTGAAACCTCAAGACTAACTTTTGTTGTCCCGGCCTCTTGCTCTGCTCCCTGCGCTGTTTCTTGCGCTGTTTCTTTTTGATTCTCTGGCTGTTGAGCAACTATCATACCAGAAAGTGTTTGCGCTGCATAAATAAGCGCTCCGCCAAGAATTACACTTGCCGCAATGATAGAAATTCCTAAAAAACGAGTATGTGACATTTTTTTCTTTACTTTATGCTCTTTTTTCTCCTCCTTTTTTTGTTCCTTGTCCTCCGAAGCACCGCCTGCCGGACGGGCAGGTTTAGCAGAGGAGGATTTTTCTTCTGCCATAAAATTCAACCTAAGTTA
>JALLOP010000087.1 GCA_027718005.1 Patescibacteria group bacterium AH-259-L07
AGTATAATTTTGTATCCAGTATATTTTTTTATCCTTTTTAAACCATGTTAATTGGCGCCGTGCATAGTGGCGCGTATTTTTTTTAATTTCTTCAATAATTTTTGGAGACGCGGTCCCCAAATCAGTTTTTAGTGGTTCGTTTTTCAAATAAACGGAAAATTCTTGGTAGCAAATGGTATTTGCAAGGACAAGATTATTTGGATATTTTTGATATAGATTTTTTACTTCTTGTACTAACCCCTTGTCCACCATAGAATCAACGCGTTTATCAATTTTTTTATAGAGCTTTTCTCGGTCTGTATAAATACCAATTTGTAAGGTATTAAATAATGGCTTTCCTTTTTTTCGAAGTTGGGAGAATGGTTTTTTTGTTTTTATACATACTTCAAGCGCGCGGATGATTCGCCGGGGATTTTGATATTGTACAAAGTCTTTTGCACCAGGATCAAGCGTAATAAGCTGATTATATGCATGCTCCAGGCCTTTGCGTGTTATCATACTTTCAAGTTTTTTTCTGAGCTTTGTATCTGGTGGAACGCGAGGGATAGTAAAATTATCCACCAGCGTTTGTATATAGAGCATGGTTCCGCCAACTACGAAAGGATTTTTTTTACGTTTATGTATATCAGATATAATTTTTTGCGCACGCTGCTTAAATTGTGCAACGGTAAATTCTTGACTAAGGCTGACAATATCTATCATGTAGTGGGGGATATTATCAACCATAAGAAGTTTTTTGGTTTTGCCTCCCACCACTTTCCCCCCACCACTTTTCTTCAGAAAGTGGTGGGGGGAGTCAAAAGTGGTGGGGGGTTTGGCCGTGCCAATATCCATTTCCTTATAAATCGTTCTGCTGTCAGCTGAAATTATTTCACCGTCAAATTTTTTAGCTAATCGAATACCTAGTTCAGTTTTACCTGAAGCCGTAGGACCTAAAATTACAATAATTTTTGGTAGCTGTTTATTTTGTGGCATTTGTTTATTCTTGGTGGTATATTATAATATAGTTATTATAAAAATCCTAAATCCTAAACCCGAAATCCTAAACAAATTCTAATGCCCAAAATCCAAATGACCAAAATATATTTTTTTGAATTTAGATATTTGAATTTTGAGATTGCTTAGAGTTTAGAAATTAGAGTTTAGAGTTTTAAGCGGAGCGCCTATGGATTTACTCACATATTTAATCAGCGAAATTACCTGGGGGAAGTTATTGTTGTACTTACTTTTATCAGGCGGGCCGGCGCTAGCATGGCTTCTTGTTTGTTTGCGATTAGATAAATCTGCGCCTGAGCCTGGCATGCAGATTTTAAAGACCTTTGTATGGGGCGTTGTTTTAACCATCCCTCTGATTTATATTGCAGGAGCAGTCACCGGCATGGTTAAGGACTCACCATATATTTCAGCATTTGCCGCTATTTTCGTTCTTTCATTTTTAGTAGATGGTTTATTTGAAGAGGGGGGAAAATATATTATTTTGCGATCTCTAGTGTATCCTTCCGTACATTTTGATGAGCTGCGTGACGGCTTTATTTATGGCATGGTATTAGGTCTTGGGTTTGCGTTTGCAGAAAATGTTTTGTATGGCATTATCAGCGATAGTGTTTTAGGAGGCGCGTGGACCGTGATGTTACGGGGAATTACTACTACGTTTTTACATTTTCTTTCAGGCGGAATTATTGGATATTACATTGGGCTGGTTAAATTCCATTCTCTTAAAAAATCAATTGCATTATATGGGCTTGTACTTGCGGTAATCCTTCACGGATTATATAATACAGTTATTCGATTTGGGTGGTGGTGGAACCTTTTCCCGTTAATTATTCTTCTTATCGGCGTCTATATTGCTATTTTAATAAGAATTAAAAAGATTGCCCCTCACCCAGAAAAGTAAGGCAAGGGACAATAAATAATCATATCTATATTTGGAAACTCGGTCTCCAAATTTTTATATTTTTCCTTATGAATCTGGGTGAGGGGTTTTTATTATCTACTAAATAAATTTTTGATCCTTTCAAAAAGTCCACCAGATCAGAAAGGGAAGATCGCGGACGGCTCTTTAAACGAAGGTTCTTGTATAGGTTCTTCAAAGATAGGCACAGGTTCTTCAATTACTGGTAACGGCTCCGGCTCAATAAAAGGCGTTGGCTCAATAATGGGCTCTGGTTCGAAGATAGGTGTCGGCTCGAAGATGGGCTCTGGCTCAATGCGGTGAATTGGCTCGGGTTCAGCAGTTGGTGAAGGAGGTGATACTTCTTCTAGCTCTCGTAAGCGCATTTTTTCTAATTCCATAAATTGCCGTTCTATTCTTATAGGCTCTGTCCTGACAGGCTCTTCAATTTTTTCCTCTTCCCGAAGGCGTTCCTTTTCCTCTAGGCGTTCTTCCTCTAGCCGTTCTTCCCGGAGGCGCTCTTCATCTCTTAATTGTTCTTCTCTGAGCCGATCGTCTTCTCGTAATTTTTCTCGCACAAAATCTTCACAGCTGTCTACTTTTTCCCAGCCTTCGGGCACATCACACGGAGTAGGGAATTCGCGGCATTGATTAGTTACTGGATTTTTAGCTGGTGTAATTACCTGAATACAGAGAACTCCTCCTTCTTTTTCAATTCTAAGACGTTTTTTAATTGTTTCAGGAATATCTTCGCGGATTGTTTTTAAAGGTTCTTCAAAAAACGGCGGTTCTATCTCAATAGGCGGACCAATCAATCCCGGAGGAAGGACTTCTTCTTCATCCTCGATTGGGGGCAGGGGTTCTAGTTCTGGGAAGGGAGGAGGTTCAGGCACAGACCTTTCTCTGTGTTCTATTTTTATTTTAAGTCGATCTAATGCTTGTGGTATCATGCCCGGCGGAAGATTTTGTAGTTGGTCTTGGACATGGATTGGTAATTGTTCTATAACTTCTTCAAATTCACTACGTTCTTCTTCAGGAAAGAATTCTTGTTCGAATCTAAATTCAAACTCTGCTTCTTCCGGCCTTGTTCGTTCTCGAATTATACCTTCCATAATTCTTCTCTTATCTTTTCTAAAGAGTTCTTTCTCCCGCTCTTCAAACTCTTGATCTTCTTCATCTTCCCTTATTTCTTCCATCATGCGTAACTTTTTCTCAATAAGTTCTTCCATAAATTCTTCTTGAAGTTCTTCTTCTCCTTCTATCATTTCTTCTTCAAGTTCTCTCATGAATTCTTCTTGAAGTTCCATCATTTCTTCCATTTCTTCAAGTCGTTCATGCGCTATTTCAAATTCAAGTTCAGCTTCTCCTATAATTCTAAAGGTATTGCGCAGCTGATGGAGTGCCGCATTGGCCTGCCCAAAAGCTTTGCCAAATTGTTCTTCGTCAAGCGCTGTTTCTGCATTGTCGATATGAGTGCGAGCACCCTCGAGTAAGGTAAATACAGGAGAGCGTTGTAAGTCTTCGAAAAGATCCGGGTCTTCAGCCTCGATATCTGCAAGATCTTCTTCAATATCAGTTAATTTTTCAAAGGCACGGTCGATTTTTTGAACTGCCATCTCTACATCAATTTCTCTCAACTTTTCTCCCACGCGTTGTTCAAGGCGGCCAAGAATTTCTGGCGCGCGTCTTTCGATTTCAGCTCTAATACCCTCTTCTCCTGCAATGCGCTGCTCAAAGAAATGGAGGCGGTCAGGATCTTCAATCGCTTCAATTCTTTCACGCAGTCTGTCAGCTTGGTGACGGAACAGCCCCTCAATGATTTCAGGCGGTGGCGCGAATTCAGATAGAATTTCAAAGTGCTCCGGCGCATCGCCGGCTAATCGTTCAAATATTTCTGCGCGGTGGCGCTCATCGCGCGCTCCGTCAACATCCCGCTTCATTTCTTCTATTGCTTTTTCTTTCATTTTTTCAAAGAATTCTTTTTTATCTTCAGGAATGACTTTTTCAATCTCGGAGAATACTTCAAATTGTTTTACGTCGTGGAATTTTTCAATTTTATTAAAGAATTTATCTTGCTCTTCAGATGTGGTTGCTGCTTCAAAGTCGCGTCTGAAATTATCCATAGCTTTGTTTTTAATCTCTAAGACTTTATCAATTGTTTCCGGAGCAAGATTATTTTCAAGTTCTTTAATAATGCGCAAATCTTCCATTTCACCGCCTTCTAAGTGCTTGAGAAATTCTCTTTTTTGTTCTCCACGTTTGAATTTCTTCATTTTTTGTTCAATTCTCTCAAGTGACCTTTCTCGGGCGATTTCCATTTCTTCTCTGATAATATCCGGCACTTCTCGGGTGGTGAAGTCACTAAGAATCTCAAGGTGGCGTACTTCATTGCCGCCAACACTCGTAACATACTCTTTAAACCGTTTCCGTTTTTCTTCATCAATTTCAGTCATTTTTTCCTGAAGGCGTTTAAGTGCGTTGTCTTGCGCTAGGCGTATCGCATCACGCGCTGCTTCGGGCACTTTTTCTTCAAGTGCTTTTAAAACCTCAAGGTTTTTAAAGTGCTTGAAATCACTGCCGCGCTGTTTTTCTATGACATTGGTAATTTTTTCCTGTATTTCTTCGGACGGTGTAACATTGGTAATTGCTTGGGCAAAATGTTTTATGCCGTTTTCTCTGACTTTATTTATTTTTTCAAAGTGTTCAGGATCAAGCCGTTTTTCAATTCTGTCAATTAAACGCTGCTGCTTAAAACTGTGATCAATAATTTTATCAGCAAATTTTCTTACTTCTTCTCGTCTTTCTTCAGGCGCTTGTTGAAGAAGATCAGAGACGCTAGAAAATTCTTTTTCATATCGCTCCAGTGCCTTGGTAACGACTTCTGGCTTGTCTTTTGTTTCAGCAACTATTTTTGCCTCAATGATTCGTTCATTAGCAAAGCGCAGTTTGAGTTCAGCTTTTCGTACCGGGTCAAAGGTGAAGGTTGCGCGAAATCCACGCCAGATGTTTTTTATAGGGTAGTATGGGCTGGTGGGAAGAAGTATGGGTTCATCAACTTCTAGATCTTCAGAGGTAATATTTTCATCTTCAAATACTTCTTCAAGCTCTTTTGATGCTGATGGTTCATCAAAAATAAGTTCATCTTCTTTAGAGGCGGGTTGTTCGGCAGAAACATCAACGCTCTCTTCTTCAACTAAAGCCTCTTCTTCAACTACACTTGTTTCTTCAGCTGTAGTCGCTGGCTCAGCAGGTTCCCCTTCTTCAACAACAGGTTCTGGTTCAGTTAAAATTTCTTCAGTTGTTGTATCAGCAGCCTCATCAACTAAGGGCTGAGCTTCTACCGTTGCCGTATCTTGGGCTTTAATGTTTAAAAAAGGTGTTGCCACAAGCCCAAGAGCAGCAAGTATGATAATAATATATTTTGTCTGTTTCATCCCATTAGAAATTTTAACAGGATGTAAAACATTTTTTTCTTGTTTCATAATTTTACCTCATTTTTCCCTTTAGAAATCTGTATGTAAATTTCTAACGGGATAAATATGTTTATAATTGAGGAATTTTGAAAATGTCTGAAATTAACAATTTCAAGCATTTTCCCAAAATTC
>JALLOP010000088.1 GCA_027718005.1 Patescibacteria group bacterium AH-259-L07
TGTTGATTTCAGGATTTTCAAAATTCCTCAATTACAGAGTAAAGGGCCTTTCCACAAGGAAAGACTTTTTATTCTCCCCCCACCACTTTTGTTTGAAAAGTGGTGGGGGGTTCTCCCCTTGTTTTAGTCGAACAAGGGGTTTTTTATTGTGAGCAGAGCGAACAACAAGGTTCTGCGAAGCATGGTTCTTATTTAATAATCAATAATAAATAATAATATAACATTAATCATATGAATAAAACAAAACGAATATGTGCAATGCTGTTGACCCTTACCATCATTACGTGGTCGATGGGGCCGTCGTTAGTATATGCATTAGAAATAACCAGTGTAACAGTGACCGATACCTATATTGAGGCAGTGTTTGATGGCGCAGTGGATACGACAACCGCAGGTGTCCCGGCTAACTATACGTTTAAAACAGGGCCGGATTCAAGCTCATTAGTTGAACAGCCGCTTTCATCTTTTGATCCTTATAATATGTATACTAAATTTTTAGAAAGTGACACGAAGGTGCGTATTTTTAATATTGATCGACTTCAGCTCCCGTCGGATCATGATACGTGGGAGTTTGATGTTGATGCAAATACAATTTTGGCTGCGAATACCACCTCAACTTATGCAACACCGTTGGGCACCATAAAAACAAGTACGATAGGAACGACTGATGCACCGGTTCTTGACTCAATTACGAATTCGGGTGGAGCCTGTAATGGATTCCCGTGTGGTAAGGTAGGCGAAACGCTTTCGATTAGTGGTTCAGGTTATACCACGTCAACGACTGCATTTTTTGCCGGGACATCCGCTTCTACCACATTTGTGGGCGCGAGCCAATTAACGGTTGCGGTCCCGAGCGGGTTGACCCTTGGCAAGGTAAGTGTTGATTTAAGAAATAGTGATAATCTTTTAGAATCAGATAGTCGGCCGATAACCGTATATGATATCACGTTTGGCGTGGTGGTTGGAACGCTTACCCGGTCTGACGGGACAACGGGCGTTGACCAGGCGAGTGTTGATGTATTCCTCCCCGGTCTTCCGGGTGTCGGCGGTGTTATTGAAACGCATAAAAACGGAAAATTTGCGGCTGGCACAACCACGGCCGGAACGTATGAAGCACAGTTTACCAGACCAGCGACCGAGACAACAGAGTTTGCACCGCCTAAACATACAAATATTGCCGTTACCTTAGATGCGGTAACCAATATTGGCTCTAAGAAATTTGAAACCTCTTCATCAACAACCGGGACCTTGGTTTCAGGAACCGTATGTAAACCAAAATCAGAATCAAGTACCTGTCAAGGTGTTGCGAATGCAGATATAAATGTGCACACCTATGACTGGACTATTGAGCAGGGCGCCATTTCCGAAGCAGACGGTACATGGGAAGTGTTTATTGGGACGACTGAATTTTTAACCGTAACGGTTGATGTTGAGCCATCTACTTTTGATAGAGATGTGACTGGCTATCGCGGTGTTATTGATGCGAAAAAACTAACCCTTTCAGACGGGACCGCGGTGACCGGCGTGGAAGTATTTTTAGCAACTGAAAATGTTATTGGAACTGTTAGAACACCAATCGGTACGGTAAGTGATAGCAATCCATTCCCTGACACCTTAGCTGCCAATGTTGATGTAGAGCTTCACACAACAGATTGGACCTATTCTACCTTTGGGCAAACTGACTCGAGTGGCAAGTTTTCATTTGGTGGTGTGCCTGCAGGAACTAATTATGTTCTTGAGGTCAGACCTCCGTATAGTGGTAACTTTTCTGCCTATGCCCAGACCACGATTACCGGATTAACCGTTGCCTCGTCAGGCGTTACTGATTTTGGTACATTACGATTTGCAGAACCAAATGTGTTTGGCCGGGTCTTATCGGGAACTGATCCAGTATTTGATGCATGGGTTAATCTGTTTAGTGAGACACAATGGTTTGGTACAGCAACCAGGAGTGATGGAAAGTTTTCATTTGGCGGCGTGGAAAAAGGCTTTTATCGGCTTGAGGTTTTCCCGCCGGCAACAGGAACCGGAGCTGGTTCAGCAAGCTATCAAGCAGAAGTGGAGATTACCTCAACAACAAGTAATAATTTAGGAGACATTGCCTTTACTGCGCCTAATGTAGTTGGTCATGTATACGGCCCGACCGGGACCACTGGTCAAGCAAATATGTGGGTTGATTTATGTCCGTTTGGTACGTTTGGACAATGTTATAGCGGCGGCACTGATTCTACGGGTAAATTCGGTATTGGAACCGTACCTGACGGTACGTGGGGCTTGAATATTTGGGTTGAATTCGGTGCTGTCTTTGTTGCACCGAAAGAACAGGTGCTGGTTGTCTCTTCTGGCGCGCCCACAACCTTAGATGGAGTAGCAATTTCTGATCCGAACGATGTAATTATTCGTCTTGTTGACGCTTCAGTGAATGGCTTGAAAGGCCAGGTGTGCGGTCCAAGCGATACCAGTAGTTGTGAGAATCCGCAGTCAAACGTTGGGGTGAATTTACGTGTGGCAAATGCTGACTTTGGTTTCCAATGGAGCCAAACTGATGCCAGTGGTAACTTTGCCTTTGGTAATGTTAATGCCGGCAGTTATGATATTGAAGTTGATCCCTGGGGTAAATCCGGGGTGAGCCGCAGCACGTATACGATTACGGTTAATTCAGATGATACGGTAACGGTTGGCTCAAACACCTATCAAAATCGTACTATTACCTTATTCTTATCAAGTCCAAATATTACCGGCACGCTGTATACTCCTGAATTTGCTGCTGCTCATACCTCTAGTTCTAACCCAACACCAGATACTGCAGTCGCGAACAGCTGGTTAAACCTTCACAAGGAAGGCCCATTGACTGGCCCGGGCGGATGGTATGGCACCAATACAGACGGGAGTGGTGCTTTCTCTTTTGGCGGGGTTAAACCTGGTTCAAATTATGTATTAGAAGTTGAACCGTCATGGGGAAGCGCATATACGGGAGCGCGATTTACCGGCATTACCTTTACGGATACTGACTCTGACGGAACTGCTGATGAGTGTAATGTTGGCTCGACCGATGATGGTAATCCAACCAATGGTTCGTGTGACCTTGATACATTGTTAGGCGCGGGAGCCACCAAACGGGTGCGCGTTGGTATCCCTAATATGCGCGGGCAAATTGTTGATCCTAATGGTACTGCGGTACGCGATGCATGGGTTATGGTTCACGACCAGTTTTGGTTTAACCAAGCGGGCGGCAATACTGACCGCAATGGATTCTTTAATCTGGGCGGTTTGGTTGATGGCACCTATCAAATTGAGATTAACCTGGGATGGGGAGCTTCTCAGGCATATATCCAGCCATCAGGATTGACCGTTGAAATTACTAATGATATTGCGACGATAAAATTAAATGGCGTCGCATTAGTAAATAATAAAATAACATTAACCGAACCGGCTAAAACACTTACGGGTAAAGTATACAAGGATGTTGATGGGAGTGGAACGTTTAATGCAGGCGATACGGTAGTGACTGATGCCCGGGTGGAAGCCCATCGAGATTTGGGCGGCGGGTTCTTTGAAACTAGAGTTGACACCAATGGTGATTACACCTTAAAACTCTCTGGCGGCAGTTGGTGGGTTGAAGTCTGGCCTGACTGGGGCTTTACCCAGCCAGACTGGCTCTATGATAAGCCGCCAACACGCATTACATTTAATAAGGATTCCACCAGTGAATCAAAGACCAAAGACTTTATTGTTGCCTCTGCCAATAGCACCATTACCGGTGTGGTGAAAACACCTGGAGGCCAAGCAGTATCAAACGTATGGGTTGATGTCCATAGTGGTGCTGGCGCGGGCAATGGAGAGAGTACGAATAATAATGGACGGTTCTCAATTCAAGTCTCAGCAGGGACCTATGAAGTTATGGTCTTCCCTGAGACCGCAGATTATGGGAGTGCAGATCCGGTAACGGCAAAGGTAGCAGATAGTCAAACCACTGATGTGGGCACGATCTTCTTAAAATCTCGTAATTCTACTATTTCTGGCACGGTGACTGATAGCAATGGTAATGTAGTGAGCAATGTCATGGTTGAGGCCTGGCAGTTTGATGGCGCAGGATGGACCATGGACTTTACCGCAGCTAATACGGGTCAATATAGTCTTACGGTGAGTGAAGGGAAGTGGGGCGTCATGGTGCTGCCCATGAGTGACGGATATGTGTATCAAGGCGCGCCGCGAGAAGTAAGCATAGACGAGAATGAAACGCTTGCAAGCCAAGACTTCGTCCTTAAAACATCTGATACCACGCTTAAGATAAAAGTAGTTGATCTCAGTGGCACTCGGGTGACTGATATCTTTGGCGGTGTATGGGTACGAGATACCGCACTCGGCGACATCATTGATTTTGGTGGTGTTATGGAAGATAGAATGGAAAAAGAAGGATTAATGGAAGATGGTGTGTTTGCTGCGGGTGTTGCGGGGACTGCAGGTATGGAAATGGGTGGTTTTTCAGGAGGTGTGTTGGTCAATGGATATACGACGCTTAAAGTTCCTGGTGGCAGTACAACTTCGCCCACAACGTATGAGATTGGTCTGCATACGCCGCCCGGAACGCTCTATACCCTTCAGCAAACTGAGAGCGTCAATGTTGTTTCAGGCGTGGATCAAGATGTTGAACTCATAGCCAGAACAAATGATTCTACCATTACGGGTCATTTATATGTAGACGCGAATAGTAATGGGGTCTATGATGCAACTGAAGAACTAACCGGTGTTCAGGCCTTTATTCACTTGGGGTTGGCTCTGGAGTTGGAGTGGAAATCTCACCACCAGCGCTGCTTACCCGACCACCAACTAAACCACCTGGCGTAAAGTGATCCGTGGTAATGGTAAAGGTATTTTTTGTGGTATCTTGAAGCACGGCCTTAAAGTTCTCCCAGGTACCGGTCGTATCATCATAATACTTTGGTTTTACATCATTTTCATCAAATCCAGCAGCAGTAAGCACTGCCTCATCATACTTAAGGGTAATCTGAACATCATTGACAAACTTGGTAATCTCTTGTCCATTACTATCTTTTGCCACAAAATCGTATGAAATACCAACTGGCTTATCTTTTGAATCTGGCCTGGCATCAGTTTGTGGGGTCACCGTAATAGTCACGGTACCAGAACTCTTTACCGTTCCTGCTGGCATCTCAATCTCGGTTCCATCTTTGAGAATAATATTCTTACTTTGTGATGAATCATATGAGGTTGTTTTTGCATCAGGAATGGTGAAGTTTCGTGACTCAAGGGTAAGATTTGCCGTATTTGAACCAGCTGTGGTGGTTATATCTGTTTCATCACTTTCATAAAAGGTATCACTTACCTCAGTTGCGACACTCACATGCCAGGTATCACCTGACGTAACTTTCAATGAATACGTACCGTCTAATGAAAGGGTGCCGGTCCCGCCG
>JALLOP010000089.1 GCA_027718005.1 Patescibacteria group bacterium AH-259-L07
AACATAATAACTGAGGTGATAATAAGGATCGCAGCAGCAATTAAAGACTGGAGGTGCCCTTGTCCCTGACCATAAATAAAAAACAGGACAAACCGTGCGCCTAAAATAAAGCCAGGGATAAAAAATATTAAAGAAAGATATACAAATGTTTTAAATGGCTTATAAATAACATATAAGCGCGCAATAGACAACGTTGTTCTAAAAAGATATTGAATCATGTTTTTTGCGAGACGAGATTTTCGTGTTGGTGCATTAACGGTTATCGGGACAAAAAACAATGCGTAGATTCTTTTCTGATAATTGAATTAAACTATCTAAAACATAGCTAAACTTTGTGGTTATATGTAATTGATACAGCGCGCTTCTGCTATACGCGCGAAACCCGGAAACCGCATCAGGTATCTTATAACGCACGATCCTGCTTACCGCGCGATTACCACAATACTGAAATAATTTTTTAACTATACTGCTATGAGCAATGCGCGTTGGTCTGCGATTGCCCACCACCATATCAGCCCTATTGTCCAAAATTGGCTTTATTACATCAGGAATATATTTTCCTGGATACTGATTATCACCATCAGTGTTGACCAAAATATCCGCATTTGTTTTAAGTGCATATTCTGTGCCGCGCTTAAATGCGGGCCCTAAGCCCAGATTTTTTGGCTGGCGCAGAACAGTTGCGCCATAATCTTTGGCTACCTGCGCCGTATTATCATTAGAGCCATCATCAATAACCACGACTTCTATTTCTGAGATGCCATCGATCTCAGTAGGCAGCCCATCTAACACGTGGGGTAATGTTTTTTCTTCATTAAAACACGGAATTTGTAATATTAGTTTCATGTATTTCATTTTAATCTTTTATGGTCAGTGTTGCAAAAAACTTTTATACATATTTTTTAACTTCTCTCACGCATATATATCATATCACATCTCATCTAAAAACATATATAGTTCACCTGATTTCTTCCCCGATAATAACAATCCTGCGAAAAATATTGAGAGCGGGACAATGGTGAGCATATTTCTCCCGATCACGGTCCCATCAAGCGCAAATTCATAAGACGGGGTAAATACATATATAATAAGATAAGCACTGATCACACCAAAAATCATAAACAATATATACGTATATGGATACGAAAAAGCTTTGCGCGCCTTGAAAAGTAACATAATCAAAAATATGCCTGGCCATAGATGAAATGAATTGGAAATAAATACTTGTTGGAAAAAATTAATAACAACTTCTGGGTGAAATCCCGTAAACAAAGGGCCATCCACATTACTGTAGCTGAGTCCAAAATAGAGCTTAAATACAAACCACGGGAGAAATAAAATTAAAAACGGTCCCACAAAAAATGCACATTGCTTTCCTATAGAAGTTAAGCTTCTATAATTGGTTCTCCATACATACAAAATAAACACCATAAAAAGCACGGCTGAAAGCATAAGCCCCTCAAGTTTTATCCACGTAATAAGGCCAGCAAAAATCCCTGCCACAACTAAATCACTCTTACGCGATTGTGATACAGACATATACTTAAAAAGAAACAATGCGGCAATGCTAAAATACAATGTTAAGGGAAGATCAGCATATGCGCTCAAACCATGGTATGAGAGCAGTGGAATTGTTGAGAGCATGGCAGTAAAGAGCAATGACCTGCTACGCGAAACAAACCATCGCAAGCTTATATACATAAAAACAATAAGGATAACAAAATGCAGAGCAAACAACAATCCAACAAGCGCATCATCTACATTACCAAACAAATAATATATTCCTGCCATTATCATTGGTAGAAAAAATGGATAGTTTGGATGCGCACTTCCGCCGCCTAAAAACAGATCAGAGGTCTTATTAAAAAATTCATACGGCTGATAAAACAACACCTTCGCCTTCCATGCCCAATTCGAGAGCGCATCAAATTGCATCACGGGTCGAAGTGTACTTTCTAAAACCACAAATCCAATCTCAAAAATAATAATAAGGATCAAGAAAAGTTGTAAAAACAATGCAAAATATTTTCTCATATTTATCTACGCTTAAGTATGAATTTATGTAATCCAAGCTGTTGTAAGGTTTCAAAGTCAAGCACCTTATCCGGCAGAGTAACGTTAAATGCAAATACATAATCAGCTGTGCGAGAAGTGTTTGTTACACGTAGATCAGGATATAAATAATAGCGAGCAAAATTACCAAATACAGGATCATCGGGAACAATATAGATTGACGATCCTTGAGGCACATGGCTCTTCCCTGCGTCTAAAAAATCATAAAAAATCATGCCATTTCTGGCTCAACGCGTAGCGTTTAATAACATTTGTTACGGCAATGCGCTGGCGCTCACTTATTGATTTGCCATAAAAATTATCAATATCATTTGCGAGCCAATGAACTTGAGTTATAAACCAGGGCAGCGAAGCAATAAACCACAACACTAAAATGATCTGTGCAAAGCCCGACTTTGCACATTTTAATTGCTTTTGATTTCTCTGTTTTTGCATAAAAGCGGCCCCGATAAAAATTAAAAACACTCCCATCCCTAACAGAAAAAACAGGTAAAAATAAAAATGGCTTGGAAGGCCAAACAAAGCAATATCAGGAATGATATTGATAAAATAATACTGCTCAATAAGTGGACGGAGGTATGATGCCATGGCTATAAAGAAATTTATCGCTCCTTTCAGTCGCCCTTTTTTGTCATCCCTTTTTTGTCATCCTGCGCTCCACGCGGGACGACAAGGGGAAGAAGCGATATTTGATTATAGTAAGAATATATTTAAATGCATGACGCCAAGTGATTTTCTTCCCTTCAACAAATGACCGCGGTTGATAATAAATAGGCAGCTCTTTAATGATATATCCAGCGCGCAAAATTTTCGCGGTTAATTCCGGCTCCATTTCAAATCCATTTAATTGTAACGGCGGAATTTTACTTAAAATCTCACGTCGAAACACTTTATAACAGGTCGCGGGGTCAGTAATGGTAGTGCGATATAGCAAACGAAATAAAAAATGCGATAAGCTCATTACCCGCATAATGTAATTTATGTTTTTCTGGATTATAATCACCTAAAAATCGTGAACCATACACTACTTTAACAGGCGCGGATTTACGCGGATTGGTACGCGGATTTACGCGGATAATCTTTTGTCCTTTTAAAATTGGCTGAATAAGCTGGGGTAAATCCTGCGGATCATATTCAAGATCGGCGTCGTGGATCGCAATAATATCACCGGTTGCTTTTTCAAATCCGCGCCTCAAAGCCGCTCCCTTGCCTTCATTTTTCTTCTTATAGATTATTCGTATCGCGGATTTACGCTGATTGGAACGCGGATTTACGCGGATATTGCCTTTTCGAGCAGTGTCATAAACGATTCGTTTTATTTGTAGATTACTGCTCCCAAAGTTAACTAACAAAGCCAATTTATATTTTGAACCTTTCAGATATGTCCAGATCTGTCTTTTCTCATTCTTACCCATAAATGGCAAGACCTTTAATTCTAAAATGACTTTGCCATCAATAATAAAATCTGGTCTATAAATCCCAACATTTCTATCTCTATAAAAAACTTCTATCGATTTCTCTTTCTCAAAATTTAGACCCGAATTATTAAGTTCCTCTTCTAGCGCTTTTTGATAAACATTCTCTTTATGTCCAGATCCTAATTTATTATACACTCTAAAAACACATCCTCTTATTTTATAGGTGAGCTCCTCAAATAGTAATCCGCGTTGATCCGCGTCTTTATCCGCGTTAATCAGCGTCTTCAGTATCTCTCGCGTGCCGTCAGTGGAGCCATCATCAACAATGATAACTTCATATGGATAAGGAAAATTAACCCTGAGCACACTCTGTACTGATTGCACAATGGTATCTTTTTCATTATAAGCTGGGATAATAATAGATAAGGTCATATTTTATGTTTTATCATATTTAAAAAATATGCGCCCTTGCCACATCCAATATCTAAAAGCACGCCTCCCTTTGGTACATACTTTTTAACTTTCCTTACGCGCACATATTGTATCACATCATCTAACCACATAGGGTGTTTTTATTTTTTAAAATGCAAAATATAAATCTTATAAGGCCAGCGGATTAAACGGAGGAACAAAGCACTCATCAAGCCATAGCGTTTTCGCCAGTAATAGCTTTGGGATGTGTAATAAAATTTTTTGCGAATTCGATTTGAAGCTAAACTTTTCCCTCCGAGATGAACAACTTTTATGTCTGGCAGAACCATTACCTTATATCCCAGTCTGCCGACACGTTGACACAGATCTTTGTCTTCAAAATACATAAAAAATCTTTCATCAAACCCATTAATTCTTTTAAAAAATGAAGAACGAATTGCCATGGCCGCGCCAGAAACCCATCCTTTACCATAGGCCCATGGCTGATCTGACCCGTCTGGCAAAATAAGTTGTGGGCTCACGATGCCAATTTTTGAATCGTGTTTAAAAATATTAATAATTCTTTGAAAAATATCTTCTTTGATTATAGTATCTGGATTTAAAAACAGTAATATCTTCCCTTTTGCAAGCTTAGCGCCCTGATTATTCGCAATAGCAAACCCTTTATTTTGACTATTCAAAATGATCTTTAATCTTAGATCTTTAGCCCTAGATCTTTTCAAAAATTCTTCCGTACTATCAGTGGAATTATTATCAACAACAATTACCTCAAGATCTGCATCATCGTTATTTTCAAAAATTGACTCCAAGCAATCTTTTAATAACTCTTTTGTATTGTAATTAACAATAATAATAGATAATCTCATATCAAAATTAAAATTATGGTCTACAATATCGACTCATAAGCTGTTAAAACTCGACTGGCTACTTCTTGCCAATTAAATTTTTTAATAACTAAATTCTTTAATTTGCTTTTAGTCGGATGACGATAGGCCTCTAAAACAGATTGCTTGATTGATTCTTTATCATCTGGATGACAATACCATATCAGATCATCAAAATATTCTTTTAATGGAGAACGATTAGTAACTACTACGTTAGCGCCGGCTGCAGCTGCTTCTATGCTAACCAAACTAAACGTTTCAAACCAGCTTGGTGTTACACAAACCTTGGCAGCAACATAAGCTGAGGCCAACTTCTCTTGCGCCATAACAGGAAGAAAATAAATGTTGCGGTATTTTTCTGCCTCTTTTTTGCACAAATTGTAATAATTAATAAATTTGGGGTTTACTTGCCCAATGAGAACTACATCAACCGTGCCTCCTCCCAAGGCCTGGATTAGCCTCAATTGATTTTTTAAATCGTCAAA
>JALLOP010000009.1 GCA_027718005.1 Patescibacteria group bacterium AH-259-L07
ACATGAGTATAAACCAGAGGTAGTTCCAGAAGCACCGGGGGTAGAGGAGGCAGAATCTTTGGCCGAACTATATGAGGCTAAAGGAGGAGAGATGTCGCTAGAGGAAAAAACGTTATTGCAGCAGATTAATAACTATGAAGGCAAAACTGAGTTACAAGGAGTTTATGCCGAGGATGCTAAAAATAAGGCAGCAGAATTTTTAGCAGAGCAAGCCAAAGTACATCCAGAATATTTAGATAAATATCCTGATTTTAAAAATACAGTACAATATATTTATAGTAGTCAATTAAATAGCGAATTGCATGAAGGCTTTTTGGGCTTTGGAGGACCGGATAGTAAAGATTTAATGGAAAATGTTTCTGATCTAGCTAAAACCTACGGATTATCTACAAGAGGAGAGGATAAGTTTTTCGCTCAGTGGATGGCCGGTAACGATGGGGTTTTAAAAAAGAGCGATTTTTCAGACATAATGACAGATAAACAATTTGATTTGCCAAAATTTGAACAAAAAATTGATGAATTTAAAGATTTGGCACATTCTCCAAGTCATCCTGGTACAGAGTGGGAGCCCAGGGAAGTTTATGACCCTGCTTATGAAAAGCCTTATATTGTGAATATGCGCGAAGTCGAGGGCGGTTACCAAATAGATATGAATGCCGATGGTAATCCAGAATCTAAAGTCTTTAGCGAAGGCGATATTAGTTCACTAATGAAACCAGCTGAAGCAGAAGTACCACCACCCGTTGAAGTAGAAACAGAATTATTCTCCTTTGATCAAACTCAAATGGGTGAGCAGGTTTCAGGCGATGTTGTTTTGGGGAAATTTGAGAGTGCTGATAAATTTTTGGAACAATTGGAAGATGTGGAAGAGGGTTTTAAAGGAATGCCAGAGGAAACAAAAAGTGGTATTGCAAGAGCTGTAGAAGATATAGCTAAATCTCATCCCAATGCTCAATATATTCTAAGAGAAACAGGTGGTCACACTGCTGCAATTGATGTTTTTTCTGAGGAAGGAGACAGATTGCCTACTACATATCCTATGATGGAAGGAGATGCAGAACCATATGTTAGATCGCCAGAGGAACTTAGAAAAGATATCCCGCCAGAGGAACTTGAAAAAATAATAGCTGGGGAGGAAGAGCCAGTGCCTGAAGCAGAAACAGTTTCTGCTGAAGAATCTACGCTTAAAGAATCACAAGAGGCAGAACCCGCCGCAAAAGAAAAAGCTATTGAAGTAGAACCCGAGGCCGCAGCAGCCGTAGCAGATTTTCAATTTAATTTAAAAGAGCAGCCGGGATTTAAGGCAACCTATGAAGTAGATATAGATAAATTAGATACGGTAAATGATGCTCAAGCTCAATCTTTAGCTGAAAAAACTGCGCGTTATTTGATTATGGAAGAAATGAAAAATAAAGAGCTACCCGAGGAGTTGATAAGATCAATTTCAGCAGAAAAACCAGAAATAGAGATTGTAGGAGATAAAGTACGAGTCACCTATGATGTTGACTGGAAAGTGACCGCTCCTGAAGCACCGCTTGAAGCCGCCGTAGAGCCAACTGCTGAAGGAGAACCAGGAGAAGCGGTTGAAGATACAGGAGAGCCCATCTGAAGAAATCAAAGAAAAACCCGCAGCGGCTCGCGAAGAAGATATTGAAGCAGCAGCAGAAGTAGTTAAAGAAAAATCACCAGCAGAAGTTGAGGCAGAAGCGCCCGCGGCAGAAGAGGAAGTTGTTGAAACAGCTCCTGAGGCCGCAGCGCCAGAGATCGTTGCTGAGACAAAAGAATTTGTACCTGCAAGTGAGCAGCCACCAGCAGTGCAAGCAGCGGCTGAAACCCCGGTTTCTGAAGTTGAGACGGCTGCAGTAGAGGAAGCCCCGTTGACAGAAGAATCTATACCCGAAAAACCAATAACTTCTGTTGAGGAAATTCCAGCAGAAGAGGCTAGAATAATCCCAGAAACTCCTGTACAAAATCCAGAACAAATTAAATTAGCCAATGGACAGGTCCGTTTTAAATACGATACTGACAATAATATTATAGATACGCAAGTCGTAACCAGTTCAATACGGTCTGGTCCAGGAACAGAGAATTTATCTGATAATTATCGTGAAATGATAGCTAAGAATCCTGATATAAGAAATGTCACCTTTGCCGCGAGAAAAGTGGAGATGATTAGCAGAGCCCTGACTAATGATTTGCAGGCGTATGAAGAATTGAGCCAGATGGAAGGATATGAAAAGCAAGCAGATGCTGTATTAAAAACAATTCATAATCACGTAGATTCAATAGATAGATCAATGGGTAAGGGGGTTATTGATTACTCTAAAATTCCAGGGTTAGAGGATCGAGTTACAGAAAGGGTAGAAAAATCAGGATTAATAAAAAGAATATTTGGTAGATTTAAAAAAGAATAAAATTAAAATTTTATATAATAAATAACTCAAAAATCTCAACATTTTTCTATTGACAAGATTTTTCAATATTTAATAATACAATTAAGTATGGTAAAGCAATTAACGAAAAAAGATATAAAAGAAGAATCAAAAAAAGTGTTCGCAAGGCTAGACAAACTTATTGATTCGCAAGAAAAAAAGTAGCAAGAATTAGCAGCGCTCGGTATTCAGTTAAAAAGATTAGAAAAAAGAGTAGCCAAATTAGAAGCCGCGTAGAGCTTATTTTTTTAGATTAACTTTATATATAGAGGCTTGAAAGAGTTTCTTTTTTTAGTTTATTTTTTGTGTTGTTTTTATTGTATTTTTATGGTACAATAATATATAGGAATATGGTGAAAAAGACAAAAAAACAAGCTAAAAAATCAATAAAGAAAGCGTCTATAAAGCCGTCTAAAAAGGTGCCTGTTTCGCGTACAAAAAAGAAGCCCCGCCTTCGCCAAAAAGGCTACAGCGGGCAAACAAAACCAACAAAAAAAACTGTTTCCCCTGCAAAAAAAATAGCTGCAAAAGCACCAGCCAAAAAGAAAGAGGCCTATCGCGCAAAACAAATTACGGTGCTAGAAGGGCTGGCGCCGGTGCAAAGACGCCCCGCAATGTATATTGGCTCAACCAGCTCCCGCGGTCTACACCATATGATCTTTGAGGTTACAGATAATAGTTTAGACGAAAGTGTGATGGGGTATTGTAGTGAAATTGATATTGAGCTGTTACCTGATAATAAGGTAAGGGTAAGTGATAATGGGAGAGGAATCCCGGTAGATATGCACAAGCGAATGCGTCGTTCTGCGCTTGAGGTAGTAATGACAAAACTGCATGCAGGCGCAAAGTTTGAGCAAGGTATATATAAAGTGTCAGGCGGTTTGCATGGCGTGGGCGTTTCAGTGGTTAACGCCTTATCGTCATGGGCAAAGGCTGAGGTTAAAAGAGATGGCAAATTATGGGTGCAGGAGTATAGGCGCGGCAAGCCATTGAAAAAAGTAACCGCGGTTGGAAAAGCTACGGGAACCGGTACGACGATTACGTTTCAGCCCGATGAGGAGATATTTGATACGGTTGAGTTTGACTGGAAAACAATTATTTCTCATCTTCGCCAGCAAGCATATCTTACCCAAGGAGTTAAAATCAATATCTATGACAAAAGAGACAAAGAATTTCCTCAATCATATAGCTTTTATTTTGAAGGCGGCATTGCCTCCTTTATTAAATACTTAAATCGGACCAATGAGCCAAAGCATACTACTATTTTTCATGCACAAAAAGAAATTAGTATAACTGAACGTACTGCTAAGAATATTTTTGTTGAGATTGCGCTGCAATACACTGATGACTACAAAGAAACATTGTTTGGGTTTGCAAATAATATTCATACCTCTGAGGGAGGCATGCACATTATTGGGTTTCGTACCGCACTAACCAGAACATTAAATAATTTTGCGCGAGAAAAAAATATTTTAAAAGAAAAAGATGCTAATTTAAGCGGCGAAGATGTTCGCGAAGGATTGACGGCAATAATCAGCGTGCGATTAATCGATCCGCAGTTTGAAGGGCAGACAAAGGCGCGATTAGGCAATACTGAAGCGCGGTCAGCAGTGGATACAGTATTTTCACAAACGTTTAAAGACTTTTTAGAAGAACATCCAAAAGATGCGCAGGCAATTATTGGTAAGTGTGTATTAGCAGCAAAAGCGCGAGAAGCGGCGCGAACCGCGCGTGAGACCGTATTGCGCAAGGGTGTTTTAGACAGATTGGCATTGCCAGGGAAGTTAGCAGATTGTACAACTAAAGATCCTGAAAAATCTGAGCTATATATTGTGGAGGGCGATTCCGCAGGCGGTAGTTGCAAAATGGGACGTGATAGGATGTATCAGGCAATTTTGCCTTTGCGCGGTAAGATTTTAAATGTAGAGCGCGCGCGGTTAGATAAAATACTAGCAAATCAAGAGCTAAAATCTTTAGTTATTGCATTAGGAACCAACATAGGCGACCAATTTGATATTAATAAACTACGGTATCACAAAATTATTATAACGTGCGATAGTGACACGGATGGCGCGCATATTGAAACGCTTTTGCTTACGTTTTTCTATCGATATTTTCCAGAGTTAATTAAACGCGGGTATATCTATATTGCGCAACCGCCATTGTACCGTATTCAAAAAGGCAAAGAAATAACCTATGTACATACTGATGCAGAAAAAGAAAAAGTGTTAAAAAAATATGCACGGCAAGGTAAGGGTGTGGTAAAAAAGAGTGTAACAAAACAGACAGCAGCAAAAGGATTTACTGTTAAATCGCTAGAACAAGAGACAGAATCAGAAGAAACAAAAAAGCTTACAGGTGTAAATGTTCAGCGGTATAAGGGGTTGGGAGAAATGAATCCAGATGAGCTTTTTAATACAACCATGGATCCAGCACAAAGAGTTTTAAAGCAGGTTGAGATAAAAGATGAGGAACGAGCTGATGAAATTTTTGAAATTTTAATGGGCAAAGAAGTTGAGCCGCGAAAGCGATTTATTCAAACCCATGCACGAGGGGTAAAAAACCTTGACATCTAAGCTCTTGCATTTTTTTACGGGTATGTTATAATAATAATAGACCCGCGGGGTCTTTTTAGAGACCAATAAATATGATTAACAAATTAACCAATTATTTTAAAGAGTCAGTTAAAGAGCTTAAAAAGGTAAATTGGCCTACGAAACAGCAGGCAATTCGACATACCATACTTGTTATTGCTATTAGTTTGGTCGTTGCTGCTTTTTTAGGAATTGTTGACTTTATATTAACTAATATTTTACAATTGGTATTGTAAAATTAAAAATTAAATATCAAAAATCAAAAACAAAAACGTAAAAACATAAAAAATTAACCCAATTAATTTGATCCCTAATATTTTTTTATCTTTTATTTTTAATATTTTATTTTAGCGATAGCGCTTATGCCAAAACAAATTCAACAAGAAGGTAAACGTTGGTACGCAATTCATGTATATTCTGGGTATGAAGAAAATGTTGCTGAGGGACTTAAACAAAGGATTGAATCTTTAGATATGGCAGATAAAATTTATAATATTCTCGTGCCAGCAGAAAAAAGAATAAAAATAAAAAATGGCCGGCGCCGGACCGTGACGGAAAAAATATTTCCAGGCTATGTTTTGGTCGAAATGGTAGTGACTGATGACTCATGGTATGTAGTAAGAAACACCCCCAATGTGACTGGCTTTATTGGTTCAGGCACCACGCCGGTTCCGCTTGCTGAAGAAGAGGTAAAATCGCTTCAAAAGCGGATGGGCGTTGAAGAGCCAAAGTATAAGATTGATGTGGAAATTAATTCACCCGTGCGCATTATTGACGGCCCGTTTAAGGGCTTTGAGGGCAAGGTGTCTGAAATAGATGAGGCACGAGGAAGAATAAAAGTATTAATTTCTGTATTTGGCAGAGAAACCCCAGCAGAACTCGACTTTTTACAAGTTAAGAAATTGTCGTAACCAATGATCAGTTAGGTCGAGGCAAGCTCGACCAGCTAAAGCTGGCAATAATCAGTTTATGGCTAAAAAAGTAAAAACAATTCTTAAATTGCAAATCCCGGCAGGCCAAGCGACGCCTGCGCCGCCCGTTGGCCCTGCGCTTGGCCAGCATGGTTTAAATATTGCTGAATTTTGCAAGCAATTTAATGATAGAACTAAGGATACAATGGGAAATGTGCTTCCTGTTGAGATTAGTGTTTATGAAGATAATACGTATTCATTTGTGGTCAAAACGCCTTTGACGTCAGATTTAATTAAAAAAGCCGTAGGCATTGAAAAAGGCTCGGGCAGGCCGCTCCAAGAAAAGGTTGGCAAAATAAGCAGATCACAAATTAAAAATATTGCAAAAGTAAAAATACCTGATTTAAATACGGATGATATTGAGGCAGCATCAAGAATTGTTGAGGGTACGGCCCGACAAATGGGATTAGAGATAGAAAAATAAAAAACCAAAAATAAAAAAGAAAAAACAAAAACGCAAAAATATAAAAATTTTAATATCATTTTTTATCTTTTATTTTTAATCTTTTATTTTGAGCGAAGCGAATTATGCCTTCAAAACGATATCAACAAGTTAAATCCAAATTAGACAAGAACAAGCTTTACACATTAGATGAGGCCTTAGATTTTATATCAATGCATGCTCGAGCAAAGTTTGATGAATCTATTGAGACTCATTTTATATTAGGAATCGATCCTAAAAAATCAGAGCAACAAGTGAGGGGATCAACAACGTTGCCCCATGACATTGGCAAGAAAAAGAAAATCGCTGCATTTGTGAGTCCAGAAAAAGAAAAACAGACAAAAGATGCAGGCGCAGATGTTGTGGGAGGACAAGACTTAATTGAGAAAATTAAGAGTACGAAGAAATGTGATTTTGATATTGCCATTGCTGAGCCGGCATTAATGAAAGATTTAGCGCAGATTGCAAAGATTTTAGGCCCTAAAGGATTAATGCCAAGTCCAAAGACTGAAACGATT
Source organism: Patescibacteria group bacterium AH-259-L07 (assembly GCA_027718005.1). Classification (GTDB taxonomy): domain Bacteria; phylum Patescibacteriota; class Patescibacteriia; order UBA2591; family UBA6264; genus JALLOO01. The sequence continues at coordinate 6,958 of JALLOP010000009.1, forward strand.
ACCACCGATATCAAAAAGACCATTAATGAGCTTTCTAAGGGTAAGCTTTTTTTTAAAAATGATGCAGGCGGCGGTATTCATGTAGTCATTGGTAAGGTTTCGTGGAAAAAAGATAACATTAAAGACAATTTTAATACGCTTGTAGAAGCAGTTAAAAAGACAAAACCGCCTAAGATTAAGGGCAAATTTATTAAAAACATTGTTTTGGCCTCAACCATGGGCCCAGGATTTAAAATTAGCTTATAGTCATCCCGCCCTCTCTTGTCATCCCGTTTTGCCCTACTCGGGATGACAAAGAAAAAAATGTCATTCCAAAGCGAGGAGCGCACAGGAATAAACCAAGACCATAAAACCATAAGTCATGAAACAAAAAGGCAAGTTTATAGTATTAGAGGGGACTGATGGATCAGGGAAAACTGAGCAGTTTAAACGTTTAATAAAACGGTTGAGAAGCCAGGGGTATAACGTAAAGACCGTAGATTTTCCTCAATATGGGCTACCGTCAGCGTATTTTGTTGAACAGTACTTACAAGGTAAGTACGGATCGTGGAAACAGGTGGGGCCATATAAGGCCTCTGTTTTTTATGCGCTTGATCGATTTGCGACGGCTTCTCAGATCAAGAAATGGCTTGAGCAAGGATACATAGTGTTGTCTAACCGCTATGTTGCATCTAATTTAGGACATCAGGGTGTAAAAATTAAAACGAAAAGGGCGCGGGAAACGTTTTTTCATTGGGTTAATAATTTAGAATACAATATTTTATCAATTCCCAAGCCAGATATTAATATATTTTTACATATGCCAGCGAAAATCGCGTATGATTTAATTGCACAAAAAGGAGCGCGGGAGTATTTAGGAAGTAAAAAGCGAGACATTCATGAGCAAGACATAACGCACTTACAAACTGCGGAGAAAGTATATAAAGAAATAACAAAATTATTTCCTCGTGATTTTAAAACCATTGAGTGCGTTTTCCGTGGTAGATTATTATCAATTGATCAGATTGCACAAAAAGTCTGGTCTGTTGTATCAAAATTTTTAAAATAGTTTATGGATGAAAAGTCAATAGAACAACCACAACAAGAGCAAAAAGACTTGTCCGCCGAAGCCCTGCCTCGCCGGCAGGCAGGTCCAGAAGGAGCGAAGGAGGAACAAAAAGAAAAAGAACCAGAAATTTTATATCACTTTTTTTATTCTGCGCATGGCACTGCCCAAGATTTTAAAAATTTAGAAAAAGAATTTGAAAGGGCTGATATTTATGTTCTTGAGGAATATGAGTGGACACCTGAACGGAAATCCATGCTTGATAAACTTTCACAAGGAGAGATTACATTAGAAAAGGTTGCTCAAGAGTACGATATAGAAAAGTCGTCGTCTTGGTATCGTGAATTTGAGATTATACACAATTCCCATAAGCCAATTGTAATAGTTGATATACCAGAGCGTGATAGAGAATTTATAGATAAAGAAGAGGAGACTATAGAAATGCACGTGAAGGCAGTAGTTTTGTTTATAGGAGGCAAGCTTCAAGGCGCCCTTCAAAAGCTGCGTTCCTGTGTTATAAATGAGGCAGAATTATGTCTTGCAAGAGAGAAAAGAATCAGAGAGAATTTAAAAAAACAAATAAGAATGTTTTTAAAAGAAAATTCTGAATATGCAGATAAAAAGGAAGTCAGGGTTCTTGTTAACTTAGGAGGTGTTCATACTTCTCTTTATCATAAACTAAAAAAGAAGAAAGTTTCAGTTTCTCGGGAGTTTAGCCATCTTCCTATGGTTTTCAATTCTGCGAATGAAGCTATAAGAAGGGAGATATTTAAAAAAGAGGTAGGTGACGAGCTTTTAGCACGATCGATAATAGAGTGTTGTATATTTCCCCGGGTAATATCTATAACCAATGATAGTAATAAAGCGGACCAAGCACTTAGAAAAATATCTTCCCAGCTAACTTTAAAAGACATTGAACAGATATCAAAAAATATTCATGAGGCCTCTCAAGAGCCTCGTACGCCCAGCTTTTTAGAATTTCCCATAGAAGATATTGTTTATGAGGTTGAAAAATTAGGCATTAAAATTCCTGATTCAGAAGAAGAAATGGATGAATTATTACAATAACCAGTTTGTCGACACCAGTTTGTCGACATCCGATGTCGACAATGTCGACAAATTATTTTTAACTAGAGCAATGGGATTTATAGTTATCTATATCACGCATAAAAATGAAAAAGAAGCAAAAAAAGTTGCCCATCATTTGCTTACAAAAAAATTAATTGTCTGTGCCAACCTATATCCAATTAAAAGCTTATACTGGTGGAAAGGGGAAATACAAAAAGACAACGAAGTTGTATCATTAATAAAAACAAAAAAAGAAAATTGGGAGCGCATTAAATCTGAAGTAAAAAAAATTCACCCTTATGAGGTGCCGTGCATTATGAAACTTGATGTTAGTGCAAATAAAGATTACGAAGATTGGATTCAATCTGTATAATGATCTGTATAAGTCTGAGGGAGTTGACAAGGTTATATGAGTTGGTATGGTGAGCGTATAAAGGTCGTACGATTTGTTATTACTAAGTTATATTTAATACACTAATTTATGAAAAAAGAATTAATTGTCGCTGTTGTCGTTGTCGCTGTTGTCGTTGTCGCTGTTGTCGTCCTTCTGTTGCTAAGAGGCGGGGGCGAGGTATCGGCACCAACAACAGAAGAACCTGTATCTGAAGAAGTAGCAGTGGTTCCTTCAATCCCAGAACAGCCTTTGGTTGTTGTTGAGAATCAAGAAATTGAGGGATTGATGCTGCCAGACGGAGATGCTGTTGTTGTTGGGCAGGCAGACTTTGTAGATCCAGGATATATTGTAATTCATGTCTCTGCAGATGGTAAGCCTGGTGCCGTGATTGGAAATTCAAGATTTTATACTAGTGGCTCCTATAGTAATGTTGAGGTTGAGGTAGGGCAGGCACTTCAGAATGGTGATAATGCGCTTTTTGCGATGCTGCATACTGATGACGGAGATAGCTTGTTTGAGTTTCCTGGAGATGACGCTCCGACAAAAGTTGATGGTGCTGTTGTGGTAAAGCCGTTTACGGTTTTGCGAACCATTACCCCTGCTAATTAGTTCAGGCGATTTACTCTATTGAAGAGAGTCAATTAAAATGTATGCGGCGTAAGCCGTATACATTGAGTTTAGTAAGGAAAAAGGTATGTATTATGCAACGGCGAGACAAATGGCAAGGTTGGATGCGCTTGCGATAAAAAATGGGCTAGAGATTCGGCAGATGATGGAGCTTGCGGGATGGCAAATGCTTAATTTATTTCGTCATGTAAAGATTCCAAAGAAATCAAAAATCATGATTGTATGCGGGAAGGGCAATCAAGCAGGTGATGGGTTATGCGCAGGACGCCATCTGTATAATTCGGGCTACAAGGTCAATTTTGTTTTAGTATCAAAAAACATGAGCCCGGATTCGGTTCATCATTTACAATTAGTTAAAAAAATGAAACTGTCTATTATTTATTATCCGAATAATAAGAACCATTCCTCGCTTGCCCCGTCTGCGGCGGGACAAGCTCGTCAGAACCTTGAAGTCTGTAAGGAATTATATTTGTATCCAGACTTTAAAGCGAAAGCTAAAAAAATAATACAAAGCAGTGATATTATAATTGATGCGTTGATTGGATATAACTTGTCTGGTGCACCTCGCAAAGATTTTAAAGAGCTTGTTAAAATAATGAATCAATCAAAAGGTAAAATTATTTCCTATGATATTCCTACGGGCATAGATGCAACAATAGGGGAGTGCTTTTCTCCTTATATTAAAGCATGGATAACCCTTTCGTTAGCATTGGCTAAAAAAGCATTTACCAAAAAACAGACCAAAAAGCATTGTGGCAGAATCTATATCGCTGATATTGGCATCCCTTCATTTATATATAACAAAATAGCGGCCAATAGTCGCCCGCCATTTGAAAAGTTTCGCAGTGCTTTTGTGCCACTTGATTAGTTTTATGATGATGGCGACAGGTAAAGACCTTGATGAAAAATATTAAAGTGGGAGAGGGCCTGTTAATTGGTTTTATTTTAACTAACATAATAGGGAGCAAACATTTACTCCCTATTATTGGACAAGATTTAAGATCGGTGCTTGTCAATCAGATTTCGCTTGTGTTGTGACACTGTTGTTGAATCGTAGTAGTTTTACAGATCCCGTCAGAAGTGAAATACTGAAAACGATGAAGAAAACAACGAGTATTGATTTTATGTAACCTGTCGATACCAGGAAATCAATCGTTTGCGTTATTTTTGGGTTTACGAACCAGATACTGAGTAACTCGGTTATTTCCTCACGCAGCATTTTCATCAGCAAAACAACAACAACGGAACCGGCAAGCTCACGCAATGAACCAAAGTAGATAACGATAGCAATAAGGACTAATAGTCCAAGTGTTGCTACTATGCCCATTGCGAATGGAGCAAGGACGATAATGAGCACCACAAGTACGATAGCTCCAATAATTTGTGCCGTTCTGCTATAGCGGATTTCTCTTAAAAGATTTTTCATCTTTTTGTTCCTCCTTTTTCAAGAGCATTGTATTTTGGTTGAGATAGATTGTAGCTGCCATGCTACAATATGATCACTTATATTATAGCAAAATTTTATTCTTTTGTCAATAGCAATTTTTTTAGCAATTTTTTAAGAGGTGGTGTTTATTCTAGTATTTTTTAATTAGTAGCCCTTTATCTGTATCTTCAATAGAAAAAATAAGTTCATTTGGCGCAAGTTTTCCACAGGTTACTTTTTTTCTTAAAATGCCAATTCTTCGCTTATTTTAGGCAAAAAATCGTTTCTCGCTAATTTAATCAAAACTATGCCTAAAAAAATAAAGCCAATTCATCCCGGAGAAATATTAATGGAAGAGTTTCTCACCCCGCTCAATATCAGCCAGTACCGTTTGGCTAAGGATATTAGTGTTGCACCGCGCCGCATAAATGAAATCGTGCATGGTCTGCGTGCTATTTCAGCGGATACTGCATTGCGTCTTGGCAAGTATTTTGGTGTCTCGCCCCAATTCTGGCTTAACTTACAGTCGCATTATGACTTGGAAATAAAAGCGGAAGCATTAGCAGGTACTTTAAAAAATAAGGTAAAAACATTGCAGCTTGCCTAATTGCTCGACAGTATCTTAAAAAACAAAAGTTTTATAATTATCAAAAATGATTAAGGGATGAGTTTTTTAATTAGTGGCCCTTTGTCTGTGTCTTCAATCACAAATCCTAAGTTTTTAACTTTTTTTCTGATTTGGTCAGCGTCTGACCATTTTTTTTGATCTCTTAGTTTTTCGCGTTGTTCTACTAGTATGGTGATGTTTTGAGGAATGCGCGGTTTTTTAAATGTGAATATGTCAAAGATTTTGTTAATTTTTTTAAACAATTTATATGCAGATTTGCCTCCTATATTTTTTTTGTAGGACTCGTTGACAAAATCAAATAAAATCGCAATTGCTTTGACCGTATCAAAATCATTATCCATTGCTGTGATAAATTGTTGTTTAGCTTTTTTAACAAACTCTTTATTATCTTTTTTGTTTGTTTTGGTATATTGGATAAAATCATTTAACCGTTCAAGGCCGTGTTGCGCGCTTTTTATTGATTCATCAGTAAAGTCAATAGGGGAGCGGTAATGGCTGGAAAGATAAAAAAATCGTAACGTTTTGTAATTATATTTTTTTAAAGCGTCTCGTACCGTGATAAAATTGTTTAATGACTTGCTCATTTTTTTGCCATCAACCGTTAAGAATCCAGTGTGTATCCAAAAATGAGCCATGGGCGATTTGTCAGAGATTGCCTGGATTTGTGCAATTTCTGCTTCATGATGAGGAAATATAAGGTCACGCGCGCCGCCATGAATATCGTATTGTGGGCCAAAATGAGTGTCTGTTATGGCAGTATCTTCAATATGCCAGCCTGGCCTCCCGCGACTAAGTTTAGTATCCCAGCCTGGTTCATTTTTTTTAGAGAACTTCCATAGACAAAAATCTCCTTTGTTTTTTTTTTCTACACTTTCATCTATCCGCGAAATAGCATCTTCTGCTCCTAATGCAGTGCGGCCAGATAATTTTCCATAGTCTTTAAATTTGGTAATATCATAATAATATCCATCAGAAATTTTGTATGCATACCCTTTTTTTATTAATGTTTGTGTTTGTTTGACAATGTGAGAAATATAATCAGTAGCCCGGGCATATTTAGTAATGGAGGTAATACCAAGTTTTTTTTCATCCTTATGATAGGAGTTTTCAAATTCACGGGCGAGTTTAAGCGGTTCAATGTTTTTTTCTCTCGCTCGTTTAATGATTTTGTCGTCAATGTTAGTGACATTTTGTAAATAATATACGTTGTATCCTCTATATCTTAAATATTTTACAATCACATCAAACTGCACATAGGTTTTTGCGTGTCCGATATGCATATAATCATAAACGGTTGGGCCGCATACAAAAATATCAACCCGCTTTTTACGGCGAGGTGTAAACAGATCTTTTTTTTGTGTTAAAGTATTATAAATTGTTACAGCCATTTTCGTTTTTTGAAAAAGTAAATCATGACTAAAAAGGCAAGGCCCATAAGCCCGACAATCAGCCAAAACGCGAGCGGGTGTTCAATAAACGGCATAAATTTTAAATTCATTCCAAAAATACTCGCAAGTAACGTAATAGGCATCACAATCACTGAAATGGTGGTCAATATCTTTATAATATCATTGAGCTGATAGGAAATTAATGAGTTATTGGTTCGCTCTAGAGCCTCAATGGTTTGATTCATGTTCTGGAGGTTTTGCCAAATATCCTCAGTTGTTTCAATTAATTCTTCAAAATATGCTTTAAGTTTACCTGCAGAGAAAAACGTAGAGCTTTTTTCAATAAGTTTGGAAATAATGGTACGGTGAATCTGCATAATTTTTCTAAAGTTGACAACATTAGTTTTTGAAATAAGAATCTCTCGTACCATTCGTTTTTCATTTCCCCTGAATATATTTTCTTCAATACTTTCAATATTTAAGTGGATATTATCTAGAATAGGGCTGCAGTATAAAAACAAGCGGTTTAAAATTTCATATAACAATGTCGCAGGACTGCCGGTAAAGTATTTTTGCTGTTGTGATTTAGATATCTGGCACTGGTTAAAAAAGTTAATTAAAGACGAGAGTTCGTTTCTGTGTACGGTAATTAAGGTATGAGAGGAAATAAAAAAATCAATTTCTGAGGGCGTAATTTTTCGTACTTTTCGGTGATATAAGGGAAATAAAAGTACCATAAAAATATATTTTGACGTTGAGACAAGTTTTGGTCGTTGAATTTTACTTAAACAGTCTGAGAGATGCAGCCGATGAATTCTAAAATTTTTCTCCAAATAGTTCATTTCAACTTGCCCAACATGAGAGATATCAACCCAGGTAAGATTTTTTGTTTGAATTTTTTGAATATGTGGGGAGGGCATGGTAAATCATTTTAACATATTAACATATTAACATTATAACATATTTTAGAAATATAGGGAATATGGTATAATAGCAGTGATGATAGAGAAAAAGTTACAAAGAAATGTTATTTTAGCGCCGTTTACCACATTTAAAATTGGCGGTCCTGCCGCTTATTTTATCGAGGCTCATAATGAGGATGATCTACTACAGGCGTTACAGTGGGTAAAGAGTACCAATATCCCTTATTTTATTTTAGGCGGGGGAAGCAATATTTTAATTGCAGATAAAGGATTTGATGGTTTGGTAGTTAAGATGCGCATGAATACCTATACGGTATTAAAAACAAATATAATTGCTGATGCAGGGGTATTTTTATCTACCCTCGTGTCTGTGTCATTAAAAAACAGTTTAACTGGACTTGAATGGGCCGCGGGCGTTCCCGGAACGATTGGTGGGGCCGTGCGAGGCAATGCAGGAGCGCATGGCCATTCAATCTCTGAGTTAGTTACAACAGTAAGAGTTATAAGAAAGGAGAGCGTGGTTGAGCTTGAAAATAACAATTGTAAATTTTCATATCGTCATAGTATTTTTAAGAAAAAGAATAATAATGATAGTATTGTACGCGTGGTATTGAAATTAAAAAAAGGGAATAACCTTGAAATTGAAAAAGGGATTACCAAGCATATTACCTACCGCAACAAAACTCAGCCCTTTCAGTCAAGCTGTGGGTGTATTTTTAAAAATATCAATTTTTCAGCAATTGATAAAGAAAGCTTGCGAAAATTTCCTGAAATGAATGAGTTTAAAGATTATGGGCAGATCCCTTCAGGATGGCTTATTGATTCTTGTAGTCTTAAAAGAACTAAAAAAGGCAAGGTTGCTATCAGTGATATACATGCAAATTTTATTGAAAACAGTGGATCAGCAACCGCACATGATGTGCGTGAACTTATTGCCCGTGCCAAGTCAGCAGTAAAACAAAAGTTTGGAATTGATTTAGAAGAAGAAATTATATATGTCGGATTCTTCTAAAATGGAATATCGTTTTGTTTCATTTCGGCTTTTTATTGCCGGATTTGCTATTTTAATAGCCTTATTTTTGTTTTCCTGGATCCCCAGCGCTCATATAGATTTGACAGTTAATTCAGAGCCGCTTATTGTTAGTTTTGAAATGCTATTAGATCAAAGCGCAAAAAGCGTACTTTTTAATTTAGATACTATTCCTGCTCAGATTGTTAGTTTTAGTATGTTTAAAAATAAAAAAGAATATATTATTATTGATGATCTGAAAAGCGAGGAGAGCAATACCATGCTTGTTTTTAAGCAGAGCGATATAAAAGAATTGATCGCATATAAGGCTGACGAACTACTGAAAGGATCAGAAGCTGAAAAACAAGTTTTTGGGTTTCATCCGGATTCGTGGGAAATACGGGTTTTAAAAAAGGACATACTAGGATCTGCCACTGTTTTAGTATTTATACAAGAAGAAGTTATCCTAGAATATGATTTTAAAAATTTAAAAGATGTGATACGGTTTAAGAGCGCCAGAGAAGCAAAAAACATGCTTACCAGTATATCTGGAATTAAGCATGTAAAAATTGACTTATTCCCACCACTTTATCAACGTCTTCCTGTATTTGGTGGGCGAATGAGTTTTTTTGTGCACCCATAAACGGGGTGTTGTTTTTTTATTGACAAAGTTTTTTCTACTAGTGGACTAAAAGAGACAGTAGATATAATTCAAAAAAATAAACCCTATGTTTTTGTTTTAGGATATGATCAAACCACTTTTGCTGTAGATGAGCTTAAGAAACAATTAAAAAATAAATGTATAAACTTGAAATATCATGTATGCAAAGAGTTCGCAAAAGGTATACATACAAGTGATTTAATATAAGAATTTATGCCAAAGCAATTAAAAAATACGCCCTTAGCTGACAGAATGAGGCCTGATTCCTTGAATGCTTTTCTTGGTCAAGAAAATATTGTTGGCAAAAATACGCTTCTGAGACAGGCCATCAAAGCTGATAAACTTCCTTCTATAATCTTTTGGGGACCGCCTGGTAGTGGTAAAACAACCCTGGCTTTTATTATTGCCAAACAAACTAAATCAGAATTCATACAAATAAGTGCTGTTTCAAGCGGGTTAAAAGATTTGCGGGAGATTATAAAAAAAGCCAAGGAAAACAAAAAATTAAATAAAACAACGATACTCTTTATTGATGAAATTCATCGCTGGAATAAGATACAGCAGGATGCTCTTTTGCCTTATGTTGAGAAGGGGATACTTATACTTATTGGCGCAACAACAGAAAATCCAAGCTTTGAGGTGCGCAGTGCCTTGCTTTCCAGGTGCAGAGTATTTGTCTTAAAACAGCTTAATAAGTCTCAAATTATTAAAATTATCAACAGCGCTATAAATGACAAGAAAAAAGGTCTTGGCAAATTAAATTTAGAAATCAATAAAAAAGTAATTGACGCGATTGCTCAAATGAGCAATGGAGATGCGCGCACAGCACTTAATGTTATTGAATATGCCGTTTCTGCATCACCAGTAGATAAAAAATCAGCTGATAAGAATATAAATATTACCATAGAATCGGTTAAACAAGCATTTCAAAAGTCACATTTATTTTACGATAAAGATGGAGAAGAGCATTATAATATAATTTCAGCCCTTCATAAGTCAATGCGCGGATCTGACGTTAACGCAACCATATACTGGCTCGCAAGAATGCTTGAAGCAGGAGAAGATCCTTTATATATAGCTCGCAGAATAGTCCGCTTTGCATCAGAAGATGTTGGCTTGGCTAATTCTCGCGCTTTAGAACAGGCAGTAGCCGCTTATTCTGCATGCCACTTTATTGGCATGCCAGAATGTAATGTTATCCTTACTCAAGCGGCTGTGTATATGGCTAAATGTAAAAAATCAAATGCTTTATATATGGCTTATGAGCAAGCAGCTAAAGACGTTGAAAAATATGGAAACTTGCCAGTACCATTACATATTCGTAACGCTCCAACAGAATTAATGGGAAAATTAGGATATGGCAAAGGATACAAATATAGTCCGGATCATGGTTATAAAGAAAAACAAGAATATTTGCCTGAAAAATTAAAAAACAGAAAATATTTACAACAGGACCCATAAACGGGGTTGACATTTATATATAAAGGTGTAAAATACTATTTACCCTGTTAAATACCCAGCACTCAAATAGTGCTGAGTGCTGGATAAAAATCAAAGATTTTTATTTAACAAGGGTTACATAATTAAATTATTATTAATGCCCGATAGCAAAAATATATCAAAAGATTTTATAACCACCGAAGGCGTAGTTGAAGAACTTCTCCCGGCAACTACATTTCGCGTACGACTCGATAATGGGAAGAAAATATTAGCGCATTTGTCTGGTAAGATGAGAATGTATCGAATTAGAATTTTGCCTGGAGATCGCGTGAGGCTCGAGATGAGCCCGTATGATCTTAATAAAGGGAGAATTGTGTATAGACTATGATCCCTCACCCAGCAGCAATAAAATGCATTCGCATTTTCGAAATCTATCTATTGCTGCTGGATGAGGGAATAAAATTAGATCAAATAGTAAATAATTAAGAGCGGCGCACCCCTCACCCAGTGGTGTCAAAAATGTCTTTGCATTTTTGAAAAGGAACACATCACTGATGGACTGGGTGAGGGGGAGAAAATGCATCGCTGCTGGGTGAGGGATGAAGGTTCGTGCATCGGTTAAAAAAATGTGTCGTAATTGTAAAATAGTCCGCCGTGGAAAGCGGATATATGTGATTTGTAAAAATCCTAAACATAAACAACGACAAGGCTAGCCTCACTTCGTTCGGAAATCAAAAACCAAAAATAAAAAAGAAAAAACAAAAACTTTAAAACATAAAAATTAAGAAAGTAGAAAATTTCTAATTTCCTTTAGCTAATTTCTGTCATTGACAAAGTGTTCTTCAATTTTTAATTCTAATATTTTTTATCTTTTATTTTTAATCTTTTATTTTAGCGATAGCGCTTATGGCAAGAATTGTTGGCGTTAATCTACCATTAAATAAACGAGTTGAAATAGGTTTAACCTATATTTTTGGCATTGGGAAAAATTTATCAAATAAGATATTAAACGAGGCAGATATAGATATAAATAAGCAGGCAAAAGATTTAACTACGGCAGAAGTTGATAAACTAAAAAGCATTATTGAACGTAAGTGTCAAACTGAAGGAGCGCTTAAAAGATCTATATCAAGCAATATCAAGCGGCTCAAAGACATTAAGTGCTACCGAGGAGAGCGGCATACAAAAAGGCTGCCGGTTCGAGGTCAGCAAACGCAGACTAATAGCAGAACGATCCGTGGTAATGTAAGGCGAACGTTAGGGAGCGGGAGAAGGCCGTCGACAAAGAAAACATAACCTCACTCTGTTCGGAAATCAAAAACCAAAAATAAAAAAGAAAAAACAAAAACTTTAAAACTTAGAAAATAAAACAGATTGATAAAGTGTTCTTCAATTTTTAATTCTAATATTTTTTATCTTTTATTTTTAATATTTTATTTTAGCGATAGCGATTATGGCAAAAAAAACAACGAAAACTCGAAAAAAGAAAAAAATAATTAAAACAGTTCCGCGCGGACGGGCGTATATTAAAGCCACCTATAACAATACGATGGTTACCTTAACTGACGAGTCAGGCAATGTATTAGCGTGGTCAAGTGCGGGAAGATGTGGATTCCGCGGTCCGAAAAAGGCAACACCGTATGCAGCAAGTATTATTGTCAGAGATGTAGTAGACAAAGTTAAAGCGTATGGGCTTAAAGAGGCCCAGGTTTTTGTTAAAGGTATTGGGATGGGACGAGAAGCAGCAGTACGGTCATTGTATTCCAATGGTATTAATGTGTTATCGATTAAAGATATTACTGCAGTACCACATAATGGATGTCGTCCGCCAAAAGTACGAAGAGTATAAATCATTAAAACATGAGAACATGGGAACATGAGAACATAACGCTAAGCAAAGCCTTATTAAACAATGTTTTAGCATTGCAATGTTCTAATGTTCAGATGTTCTAATGTTCAGATGTTCTAATGGCAAAAGAACCACGATGTAAAATGTGTCGTCGAGAAGGGAGGTCGCTTTGTGGTTCAGCAAAATGTGCAGTTTTAAAAAGAAAATATCCGCCCGGGATGCACGGTCATAAAAGATACCCTCGCTTGTCAGAATACGGCAAGCAGTTACGGGAAAAGCAAAGCTTAAAGCGTTTATATAACCTTCGAGAAAAGCAATTTAAAAATTATTTTCTTAAAGCAAAAAAAGCCGTAGGCAATACTGCAGTAATTTTTTTACGACTGTTAGAGCAGCGGCTTGATAATGTGGTATATAAAGCTGGTTTTGCACCAACGCGGCGCGCAGCGCGTCAGATGGTGGGGCATGGGCACATCCATGTTAATGGCCGCAGACTTAACATCCCCTCATATTCTGTTAACGTGGGTGATACCATTTCGGTAAAGCAAAAAAAATCAATTGTTAAAGCAGTTGAAGAGCGATTAAGTCAAAAAAAAGATAAAGATTTATTGCCTTCGTGGCTCAGTCTTGATACAAAAAAACAAGAGGTTACAATCTTAAAACTTCCTTCGCGTGAAGATTTGCCGCAAGACTTTGAAACAGATTTAATCATCGCATTTTATAGTCGATAATTAATTAAATAATCAATATAGTATGGAAAATAATATTTTTTTGCCAAAGAAGGTTGAGTATCAAGAAGATACTCAGGATAAAAATAAAGGGTCAATTATTATTGAGCCATGTTATCCTGGGTATGGTACAACCTGGGGAAATGCGCTCAGAAGAGTTTTGCTTGTTTCTTTAGAAGGAGTAGCGGTTACCGCAGTAAAAATAAAAGGGGTGAAGTATGAATTTTCTACTATAGATTACGTTCAGGAAGATGTTTTAGATATTATTTTAAATCTTAAAACTTTGCGATTTAAGGCGCGCACAGATATTGATGAGCCGGTTAAATTAACACTCAAAGCATCGGGGAGTAAAAAGGTTAGGGCAGGCGATATTGATACGTCAGCAGATGTAGAAGTAGTGAGCAAGGATTTGGTGATTGCAACATTAACTGACAAGCGTGCCAAGCTCGAGATGGAATTATGGGTGAGTAAAGGATATGGCTGGGTGCCTTCAGAGGAGAAATCGAGAGAGAAGTTTGATGTTTCAACAATAATTACTGACTCAATCTTTACTCCTATTGTTAAGGTGGCGACTGATGTCGAAAATGTGCGTGTAGGAAAGCGAACAGACTATGATCGATTAATTCTAAGTATTCAAACCGATGGCTCACTTTCTCCGTTAGAGGCGTTTAGATCTGTTTCTCGACTTTTGGAAGGTCAATTCAGTTATTTTATTGAGTTGAGTCAAAAGCTGGTGGCTAAAGCAGAGAAGAAGCCAAAGAAAAAGAAAGCAAAAACAACTACAAAGGAAAAACCAGGCGCGAAGAAAAAGACTGGTACAAAAAAATCGGCTCCTAAGAAAAAAACAACAAAAAAAAGCTCGAAAAATTAATAATTTTTCTCGCATGCGGCATAGAAAAAAAGGGAAAATTTTAAGTCGAAAAGTTGGTCCTCGTAAGGCGCTTTTACGAAATTTAAGCGCAGGTTTAATTTTAAATGGGAAAATAAAAACAACAGAGGCTAAAGCTAAAACAGTGCGGCCGATTGCTGAGCGTTTAATCACGCACGCCAAAGAAAATAATATAAATAATTACCGAAGAATTAATGCATATTTACAAAATAGAGAGGCAACTAAAAAATTATTAGAAGAAATTGGCCCTCGATATAGGGAACGGCCTGGCGGATATACCCGTATTATTAAAACTGGTCAGCGAAGAGGTGACGCAGCTCACATGGCAGTAATTGAATTAGTATGAATATTATGGGAACACAGATAGATCGTAAAACTCATATACTTGATGCGACTGATCAGTCAGTTGGCAGATTGGCAACTAAAATTGCTACGTTACTCATTGGCAAACATAAACCAAGTTATGTTCCCCATGTAGATGGGGGCGATATTGCGGTAGTGAAAAATGTTGATAAGCTTAAGTTTACGGGCCAAAAATTAAAGCAAAAAATATATTATCATCATAGTGGATATCCAGGCGGTCTAAAGCAAAAGAAAATGGAGGAATATTTTCATGAGAATCCATCTCACGTATTGCATCGCGCTGTATATAATATGCTTCCTAAAAATAAATTGCGAAAACAAAGAATTAAACGCTTACGATTTAAAAAATAAATTTTTTTCTTTTATCATTTTCCGCTTTTCACGCTTTTATTTTTGTCACCCCTCCTTTTGTGCTGGCGGCGCAAAAGGAGGGGTTGTTTTTTACCCATAAATGGGTTACAATCATTTTATGATTTTGCTGGAGATAAAAAAATATGGCGACCCTATTCTAAGAAAAAAGTGTAAAGAAATTAAGGATGTAGATAGCGAGGAAATAAAGAAGTTGGCAGAGGATATGAAAACCACTATGTATCATGCCCCTGGAGTGGGGATTGCGGCTACACAGGTTGGCATTGATAAACAGATTTTTATTGCTGATATTGGAAAAGGGCCCTTAACTGTTCTTAATCCAAAGATTATTAAAAAATCAAAAGAATTGGTACGCGACATTGAAGGATGTTTAAGTATTGATGAGTTTACCTTTTCTATAAAGCGCGCGCACTCAATTGAGATACAAGGGTATTTATTAGAGCGAGGAGAGCGTGTGAGTATAAAAGCAGAAGGATTATTAGCGCGTGTATTTCAGCACGAGATTGATCATCTCAACGGCAAACTTATAATTGACCACGTTCCCTTTATTCAAAGGCGCAAAGCATTAAAAAGATTAAACCCCGTTAGAGGATGGAAGACTTCTTGATTTTCTTTTGATATTTTTATAGTAATAATTTATCTCAATTTAGATAATCCTCAATCCTCTAACGGGGTAAAAAAATGCGGGCCCGTCCAAATTTTGTGTAGCAAAACTTGATCGGGCGGGGTTAGTATAGTGGTATTATGTGTCCTTCCCAAGGATAAGAGGCGAGTTCGATTCTCGTACCCCGCTCCATTTCTCTTGTCACTGCGACAAGCTTTTTTATTTGACTACCTCTGAAATCCTTCTATAATGAAGAAAAGCAGGGTATATACTAAACTAATTTAAAAAATGTAGAATATGGTAGCTTCAGTTGAAAAAATTAAGGTGCCAGAAGCAGACAAGACAAGTAGAAAATTTCTAAACTCATATAAATATCATTATTTAACTCGATGGTAAAGTTAACAATGGTAAATACAATTCAGGCAAAAGAGCTAAATGCTGTAAAAAAACTCGCAGAAAGACTGTTTTCCGTACCTGTAATCAATGTAAGTCCAATAACGAAAGGTGAAGTTAATAAAGTTTTCGTGATTGAAACTCCGAAAATGAGCTTAATTGTCAGGATAAACGAAAACAAATCTTACATAAGAGAGTATGAAAAAGAAAAGTTGTGTATGGAAAAAGTAAGCAAGTTAGGCGTGCCACTCCCAAGGGTGTTAAAGATTGGCTCTCGAATAATTCCCTATGTTTACATGGCTTATGAATGCATACAGGGTATTCCCGCCGACGAATATAAGGGAGATAAATTAAGAGTATGGTATCAAATTGGTGAGTATGCAGCTTTAATAAATTCAATAAAAACTTACGGATATGGGGGAAGGTTTCAATTTCAGCCCCATCAAGACAAAGACGGTAACTCTCATAAAAATTGGATAGAGTATATTGATAGGGGTATAAATATGGTTTTGAAATCGACGTTGCTTGTTAAAAACGACGTTATTCGGAGGGAAGAAGTTTCCAAAATAAAAAGTGAACTTGAAGAAATAAAAGTCTGGCAGTTCAAGCCAAGACTTGGTCATGGAAACTTAGCCCTTAAAAATACCATAGTTAATAAAAATGGTAGGGTGGTAGCTGTTTTAGATTGGGGAGACGCAGTCTCGCACCGCGCGCCCCATTTTGAGCTTGCCACAACTCTTTTTTGGATCAACCTAGCTGAACAGAAGGCTTTCCTCAATGGATATGGGTTAAGCATAGAAAGATACGAGGCCATAAGAAAAGATGTTGAAAAATTACAACTTCTAGAGCATCTAGGGAGTGCTATTTGGTATATACAGAGAAAAGACTATAAAGGGCTGGAGTATGCTAAACGGAAACTCCGCACCATTATGCCCGCGTAGGTTTGGTAAGGTTACCAGAGCTTCTCTTCTCTTTTCTTTTTATGCTGCGCGCGCCAAGCCCGCAGAATTTCAAGGCGCAGCGCTATTTCTCCCAGATCCTCTTTGGCGTTACGCCTTGCCCAGCAAAGCGTGCGGATTTAAAGTGGTAATTTTCAAGAATTTTTGATAAAATAAGTCCGAACTTTGTTGTAAAGTTACTCCATCTTTCACATATTTAATCTTGAAGTATTTTTTAATATATAGCATGTATAAATTATTTTTAGACGAATCAGGAGATCATAATTTAGAGGCAGTTGATCCGAATCACCCTGTTTTTGCTTTAGTGGGATGTATTTTTGAGATAAATTACTATAAAACAGAGGTTGTAAAAAAGGTCAATGAATTAAAGATTAAATATTTTAATTCTACTGAAGTTATTTTACACTCCAGAGATATTAGAAAACAAGAAACAAAACCATTTCTTGTTTTGCGTCAAAAACAGAAAAGAGAAAGTTTTTATCATGATTTAAATAAATTATTTAAAGATATATATCTTACAATAGTAGGAGCGGTAATTGATAAAGATAAATTAAAAGAACAATATGGTGAATATTCTGACAATCCTTATTATTTATCACTGGGATTTATAATGGAACGATATGCTATTTTCTTAAGAGAAAAAGGAGAAATAGGAGAGATAATAATAGAAGCAAGAAATAGGACTGATGATGATCTTCTATATCTTGCTTACTCAAAAATTATGCTTCAAGGTACTGGCTTTATGCGAAGTGATGAGTTTCAAAAAAGAATTAAGGATATAACTTTTATCCCCAAAAAAGAAAATGAAATAGGAACACAATTAGCTGATTTAGCCGCCTATCCGATTGCTACACATATTTTGGAAGAAAGAGATAAAAGAGCTTTTGAAATATTGAAGACCA
>JALLOP010000090.1 GCA_027718005.1 Patescibacteria group bacterium AH-259-L07
CTTAACCTTATTATCAGCACCTAACTCATACAGATATTCTGGCGTAATTTCATAATCATCCACGAGCTGCCCTGCAGCTTCAACCGGAATTGAATTTCGTATCAAAGCCCTTGGAATGCCATGTAGGGAAAAAACCTTTTTAATTAATTGATCATCCAGTTCAAACCGCTCTCTAATCGCCTCGATGCCAAGATTATCCCCTTCTTTTGCATACATACGAATCTCGTTACATTCTGGATTATCACATAGTAAATAAAACTCTTTTGTATTGTTATCATAGCCAACGTGTTGCGTGGTAAAAAGTTTTACATTTCTTGGTGTATGACATTTGGGGCATACCACCCGATACTTCATGCGCTCATCAATTACTGATTCAGGAATATCAATCACCACAAAAATATCTGGGTCCTCTCTATAATTAATCAAATCTCTAAAATACAGTGAATAAGAAATTTGATCAAGTTTCCGGGGAAACCCATCAATAAAAAGAGTCTTTCGTGGCATGGTATCAATTTCTCGTTTAACGAGTGCTAATATAAACTCGGTGGGCAGTAAAGATTTGGTGCTTCGATCTAACAGTGCATCGATTGCCTTATCAATTGAAATATACCCGCGATAATTTTTTTTTAAATAATCTATAAGCTTTTCTTTCTTGTCTTCATCGGCTACATCCTTATGAACTGCCCGCACCACATCACCAATTGATATATGTCCGATCTTGTCTTTACCAAATAGTTCCATCATCAGTTTAGAATAGGTCCCCTTTCCTGCATTCTTTTTCCCTAACCAATAGGCAATGAAGGTATTGTTCTGAAGATAGTTTTTAAGTTTTTTAATCTCCGGTCCTGCTTTTTTTTCAAAATATTTTTTTCGCTCTTTTGGATCAGATAAATTAAATGTTTTATTCACACCAGCTATTTTAGTTTTTGATAATGACAAAGGAAAATCTTTTTGATAACTTTTCATATATGCTATTTAAATTTGTTTTTCAACTCCGTCAGTCGTTACTCTTCCATCCTGCCATTGTCCTCCATAAACCCTGCTCAATCCTCCCACGACTTCTTTAAAAACTAGATTTGCTACGCGCGCGCCAAGCTCAAACTCAAAGGCCTGGTTCCCAACATTTGACAATCCAAATATTAATTGTCCAGAATACCCAGGATCAATTTTTGTAGCTCTCAAATAGATACCGCTCCGCTGCAATGTGGTCCGAGGATATACATCGAGCATTAACAAAACAGGGTCTTTATTTTTCTCAATTATAATCTTCTTGCCAGGAACATTTACTTTCTCAATTGTTTTTATTAATACAAAATGGCCGGGTTTTAATATAACTTTTTTATCTCCCCGGTATATATCAGCGATTTTTTTAACATCCGGAGTGTTTCTTTTTTCAACTCCTAAATATCCTTTTTCTTTTAATTTATATACCTCGCCTACTCGTATATCAATACCAACTCCCTCAGGAGTTAATTCCCGCTTATCAAGATTTTCAATTAAATTATATTTTTTATTTAACTCAATTATTTTTTTCGCAGATATAATCATGATTACTCCTTGATTACATATTTTTACCCCGTTAAATAATTTGCTTGGCAAATTAAAAATCAAAGATTTTTATTTAACAGGGTTTACTTTTGTGTTTTAACCTTTAAAGTTTTACCATCGGATGTAAGCAGTATATCACCATCTTGGTCAGTGCGCAAGATCTGAGCGCCACTTACTTCCAGGTTTTTCAACGCCCGCAAACTGGGATGACCAAACGTATTATCTTTGCCAGCAGAAATAATCCCATAGACTGGGCCAACTGATTGAACAAACTCAATGCCTGAAGAATATTTTGATCCATGATGCCCTACTTTTAAAATATCAGCAGTTAAATCGTTATCTCCTTCAATTAAAATTTCCTCTGTCTCAATAGTCGCATCACCAGTTAAAAGAAAACTCGTATCGTCATATAGTAATTTAACAACTACTGAGGCAAAATTACTATCAGCTTCTTCATCACTCATTTTATCTTGATCAGGCCATAAAAATTGAAGTGATATGCCGTCTTCTAATACTATGGTATGCGGTGCATCAACTGAGACTCTTGAAATATTTTTTTCGCTTATCGAGTTTTGCCATTGATAATATGCAGGTGTATAACCTTTGAGTCCATTATCTAAAACAGATTTTACTTCATAGCGCCGTAAAACCTCTGCCAAACCGGTTATGTGATCAAGGTCAGTATGGGTCGCAATCATAAGATTAATTTTACGCTTGGTTATGGGAATATATGAATCTAATTTATAAATAATACTTTTATCTGGACCACCATCAATTAAAATATTTTTTCCTTCAGGTGTTTGAATTAATATTGCATCCCCCTGGCCCACATCTAAAAAAATAACGCGTACATTTTCACCTGAATGAACATCAACAAGAATAGCCCAATACCCAGCAATAACAAGATTAACAATCAATAATCCACCAATAATATATATTGCTATTGTATATTTATTTTTCATAAACACGTATTTTTTTCACCCAAAAAATAATTAACCCATATAAAATAATAACCGCAAAAAACGGAAATCCGCTAATAATAAATGAAACAAACGGAATAGATGCCCC
The DNA here is from genome assembly GCA_027718005.1 of Patescibacteria group bacterium AH-259-L07. Classification (GTDB taxonomy): domain Bacteria; phylum Patescibacteriota; class Patescibacteriia; order UBA2591; family UBA6264; genus JALLOO01. The sequence continues at coordinate 2,617 of JALLOP010000090.1, forward strand.
GATCTTAGCAACAAGAATTACAAAGGTAAGTAAAATCCATAATGGCCACAAAATAATATAAGACAACCATGTATGAATCAGCCCAAATATGGCAAATAAAAACCCAAATGCCATCACCACAGGCATGATAGATAAAATTATAATATTTGCTAATGGCGCGATAAGTGAAAGATTGCCAAAGTAGTATAAAATAAGGGGAAGTACAAATATTTGCGCGCCTAGTGTTGCGGACAAATACTGCCGTACGGGTACAAGTCTAAAATTAGGAACACTCTTAAAGTACTGATTAAACCAAGGGGATAAAAAATAAAGACCGAGCACTGCCGTAAAAGATAATTGAAATCCAATATCAGCTTTTAATAATTTCGGGTTTATTAATAACATTATTGTCGCGGCAAGCAAAAGTATTCTCATTGAAGAATATGGCCGCCCCAATTTTTCTGCGTACAGCAATGAAAGCCCCATAACGCCTGCCCTTACCGCTGAAGCTGGAGCGCCAGCTAATAGAATAAACAAGCCAATCAATACTAATACAAACCAAAATGCATGCTGGCGGCGAATTAATAACGTACTTACCAAAAAAATCATCAGCATCTTGGTTAAAATAGATATATGCAGACCTGAAACAGCTAACAAATGCGCAGTGCCAGAATGAGCAAACCAATCTCGCATTTGTTGCGGAACCTGCCGCTTAAGCCCTAAAATAAGGGCGGAGATAAACGAAGACTGCGGTTCACTCAGATTCGTATCAATAATAGATTTTATACGATTTTTTACTGACAAAAGTCCTGAATACAGAAAAGATCCTTGTTCTTTTTCAACCAACGTAATTTTGGGCCAATAACACGTTGAATAAATATCGTAACGAGCCAAATACTCATGGTAATCAAATCTATCTATCACGCCAGGTTCTTGTAATTTACATTCTACCTCTACTATATCGCCGTACTCATATCCAGAATACAGCTGCACATTTATCAACACCCGCCCAACTTTTTCTCCGAAAAACTGCGGCGGGTAAACTTTCCCTTCAGAATCTTGTTCTTTTATTTGTATATCACCAATCGTGAGTTTTGTTTTATCAAGGCGTTCGTCTGGCTCTTTGATTACGCTTCCTTGAAATGTAATTTTAGAATTATTGTAAAAAGCAATATGATTTTCATCTATCTTAGGAAAGCTTATTTGATAGCGGACGACTCCTAAAATAAAAAACAGGATGCAGAAAAAGATAAATAAAACCCCGCCTAACTTTTTTTTCAAAAAACCTAAGCGGGCAAGAATCAAAATCACCAAGCCAACAGGAATATATACATAAAAAGGAATCGGTAAAAAGGAGGCCGCCCCAATGCCGATAATAAAAAATATAAGGGAATAAAAACTGATTTTTGAAACTGAAACGCCCATACAACTAATAATATATACGGATCTGTCCTTTTTGATATTCCCATTTTCCAACATGACGAGATCCACCGCGGATAATGCCCTTTCTTTTATATGCTTCAATATTCTGTTTCGTTTTTTTTATCTGATATACAAAATGCTTTGCTAGCTTCTGCTCATACCCCTCCCGTGCCCTTGCAATAGCGTTGCAGTGGGTCCGATGATTTTGGCTAAAAAATATAACTGGCATAAATGCGTTTTCTATAAGCAAGGCATTAAGCAAAATTCTGCCGGCTCTGCCATTACCATCTTGGAACGGATGTATTGCTTCAAATTTCCAATAAAACTTCAGGGCTAAAATAGAGGGATAAAGGCCTCGCCTCCTCTCCTGTCCAAACCAGGCGAGCAAACCTTTCATCTCTTTTGAGACTTCTTCTGGCGAAGTTGTTGGCTTATCTCCTGGAGCTACATTATCTTGTCTTTTATATCTCCCTGCCATATCAGGATCAATATCATGAAACAGTTTTTTATGAACCAGTTTAATTGATTTCTCATTCCATTTCATTTCTTTTGAAAATGCAAAATTTATGGCGCTAACCGAGTTAATAATTTCCCTATCTATCATTGTCTGAGGCTTAACTAATCTTCGTTGTAATACCCTTTCTATATTTAGGCGTGTCACCCGAGATCCTTCTGCACGGTTAGAGTTTAAGACGAAGAGTATATAAAACAAATTTCGAAAGAGTGTAAACTCTTTCTTAAAGAGCTCATGACTTAAACAATGATGCAAAAATCTATATTTTTCAATAGAAGTAATTCCAGTATATAAAAAATAATCGGTAATAACTTTTCCTGCATTTCGAATAGATATATCCGCAACTTCATCAAAAAAATCTTTCATTCTTTCTTTTATATTTTTAGGAATTGATGTGCCAATATATCGAGAAAAAGAAGTCCTTTTTCCTGTGCGTGCACTAAATAAAGGATATTCAAAATAATAATACTTGTTTCCTTTAATCAGTTTCTTTCTAATATATTTCATAAACTAAGTTAGGCGAAAAATAAACGATTTTTTATAATTTTTACTTACTTATATATATCATATATACCTATTATTCAGCTTATTTTAGCGCTATTTTATAAAACTAAGTTAGGCGAAAAATAACTGATTTTTAAGTATTATATAAAATATATAAAATTTTGTCAAGACTGAGTGAGTGAC
>JALLOP010000091.1 GCA_027718005.1 Patescibacteria group bacterium AH-259-L07
TGCTTTTATTTTGGCAGGTATAATTTTGCGATACACCTCTTCAGGAGATCTCACTTTTCTATTAACTGTAAGTAAGCGATCTAGCGGAATCCCAAACAGTGCTTCATTTTTTTTTAAATAGGGCTTAATAATATCCCAATCTTCGTCAATTAAATCAATAAATTCGCCACCATTGAGCTGTTCATCTATAACCTTATAACGTGGATCTCGAAGGTAAATAGCTCCGCCTGAAGGAAGCGAAAATAAGTTGCTTCCAGGATATGGTGTATCCATCTCATAAAGTTTTCCATCATTGTCAAAATAAACACCGTTGACAATCACAAATCCACCACCATCCAAAGGATCACCAGCCATAAAGGATTCTGCAAGATAATCAAGACAGGTTCCATTTATTATTCCTCGTGGATGTCCAACCGCACCAATATAGGGTCGTCCGGCAGCATTGCCTAAAATATATGCTTCACCGCCTTTGGCGCCATACATAAAGGTTTGCCCGACATCGCCGTAGACAACAAGCGTACCGTTTTTCATGATCTGAGCCAGCTGATCTTGTCCATTGTTATGGACAATGATCGTAGCTCCGTCAATACCAGAGGCAAGGTAGTCACCCGATGAGCCGTAGACATCAATTTCTACATTATCGGATTTCGATCCTAGGCCATTACCGATGAATCGTTGTCCCCGTACATTAACAAGTATGAATCGGCGGAAGCCGTGCTTGACGAGCTCTACGATTGTTCGCGCGAGTGATTGATCACCTTCTGACGGAAAATTCTCAGCATCTATTATGAGAATCGTATCCGCGTCTTTTAATTCTGGTAATGGATCTGAGAATGTTATCTTGAGGTACTTCCGAGGAGCGAGAGCATCAATTGTATTAATCAAACGAGCAAGCGTATCATCAATTCTCGCGAGAAGGTAGCTTCTTTTTATATTTCCCATCGTATACTGACGGTCCATAAGCATGGTCAGGACCGTGAACGCCCTACCAAAGTCTTTGTCATCTGAGACATTTTGTTCAAGACGCTTGAGAAGAGATTGAAAATCGCTATACTTCCGTAAAGCCAATTGTTGGCAGGCCTTGTTAAAAATCTCTTGTGGTGATAGATTATTTTGTAAAACAAAATTTGATTTTGTTTTATGTGGCTGGTGATTGGTGAAGGTGTGTTTTGATGGATCTGGTTTAATTTGATGTCCAAATTTATCTGTACATATAAGTGATGTGCGTGAATTTTTTTGTGGCTTTACCGTGAATATAAAAGCACCACCATCAGTATGTGAGCCGCCACGAGCACTCCAATATAAGTCTGCTCGAGGCCAGAAGGCTGAATTTTCTTTTGAAAGACTAACAAGAACTGCATCAATAGCTTGTTTTTCAGAAGCAGAAAATCCGATCGTCTCATCTCCCGATTGGATAGCAAATACTTGAGGCCTGAGCATGGAGGTATCAGTAATGCCGATCAGTCGATACACATGTGCTTGATAATCAGATTGAGCGAGCAAAAAGAACCAAGGACCGTCAGGGGAAGCGTGTAAATGGGTTGACTGCAAATCAGAATAAATTTGTTGCTTTTTTTTGTCTAACAGAGAAAAATCTCGTTCAGTAGTTGGTGCCATAGCTTCAATAACATATTCTTGTGGGTAATCGTAGACACGATTGAATAAGTCAAACATCAGTGCGGAGACCTCAGTATCGGTCAGAAACAGAGGATAAATGTGACGTTGAGATAAATAGGTACAAATAGAAGAGTAATTAGCAAAGTCACCGTTATGAACCAGTGCTTCGTTCATGCCAATAAAAGGGTGAGCACCGCCGGGGTGCCAAATCTTGCCTTTCGTGGGATAGCGATGATGCCCCAGCCAGACATAAGCTGATAAATTCTCTAACCTGTAATAGCGAATTACCTCGTTACCATAGCCAACCATTTTACAAACAATCATATTTTTCCCATGCGAGAGGACAAAAGCCTGTTTATCTCCTGAAGAGGCGTAGAAATCTTTATTCAAGAGGTACGTATTTTGATAGACGATTTCATCATCAACAGCTATTTGATTTTTATCTGAGATAGTATGTTTTTTCATAAATTTTGTTCGCACCTCATCTTTAACACGAACAAAATAACACATGACTTGTGGAGGCACGATTTCAAGGCTTTTAAGAGATTGAGCCGAGAGAGTGGGGACCTGAAACGTATGGTCAACAATAAAAGTAGGAGAAATAAATTTTGATTCCAAACGAGGACGGGCCGACATATCAAGATAGGCAATGGCGAGTAAATAATTGTTTTCTAAAATCTCATAAGAGACTTTAAAAAATTCTGGATCTAAACCAACAGCGGCTATGCCGCCACCTTTACCATTGCCTCGATTGTGCATTTGTTCCAGTGCCCCGAGTAAATGTTTTCCCGCAATCGGGATTGTTGAAGATATGCCAATTACTCCACACCCGCCTTCAGCGGTTTCTTTACGCACGGGGGTAGAAGCATTTTTTTTAAATGTAGACCGAGAGGAAATAAGAGAGTTAATTAATTTGTTTTTATTCATGGTGATTTTTACGATAAATAAGGAGATCATCTCGGCCGCGGAGTTCGCGTACGGATTTGAGCCCTAAGTGGCGCAAGATATCAATCAATTGATTTTGAAATGATTTATATATGTTACTAATTCTTTTGGCGCCCCATTCTGGAGTTATAAGTTGCGTTAGTTCTGGATCAGTGGTAGTGATACCAAACGGACAACCGCGTCCACGCTCACAGTTGCCGCAACGCGTGCATCCGACAGCCACTAACTCACTCGTCCCTAAAACACAGCCGTCAGCACCCAAAGCAATCGCTTTAGCAATATCATAAGCGGTGCGAATACCGCCGCTGGCCATTACTACTATCTCGTCACGGATGTCTTCAGAGGTCAGAAACTGATGTACCTTACCAATGGCTAACTCAATAGGCATAGCAATATTTTTTTTTGAAATGTCAGGTGCGGCTCCGGTCCCTCCGTAGCCTCCATCAATATTAATAATATGCGCTCCAGCGTAATAACTCCCCACCGCTACCATATCCACATCTGTGGGTGTAGACACCTTAACTGAAATGAGTGCTTTTGGATTGATAGTTTTAACCCAATCGATGTGTTTTTTATGATCTTCTACAGAATAGACGCTATGGAAAGGAAATGGCGAAAATAAGCTCACCCAGGGCATGCTTTCGCGCATCTTAGCGACGGCGACTGTCGTTTTATTACCTAAAAGATGGCCACCAAGACCTGGTTTTGCCCCTTGCGCATACTTGAATTCAACAATTGGACTACGCCCAATAGTTTCTTCCCGTACACCAAACATCCCCGTAGCAATTTGGGTGATAATAAAATCTTTATAAGGAATCAGTGATTCAGGATAGCCACCCTCTCCCGTAGAGGTAAACGTTTTCCATTCCTTGGCCGCCCCTGCTCGGGAGAGCATAATATGTTCGCTCACTGAGCCAAACGACATACCAGCTCCATACCAGGGGATAGGGATTTGTATTTTTTTGTCATAACTTCGGCAGTTTAAAGGAATAGAGGTATCAATTTTAACATGCTCCGGAGTCCAATCTTTTTTTGACAAGTATTTGAAATCCAAAATATCAAATCCACCACCTGAGATACCGATGCGGTACTCTAACCCATTATCAGGTATGTGTCCAGTTTGGGCTTGTATCCAGGTTGCGAGTATGAGATCAGCTGTCCAACGTTTATCTTTCATAGCCGGCGGTAAGCCAAAGGCTAACGTTGGCCAGGCGTTAAAACCATGTCTCAGTTCTTTTGTGTGTTTTTCAGTAATTAGTTTTTCAATTTTTTTATTTTTTTTCATTTTTTATACCCCTTTATTTTTTCAAATGTTTCTTTCTCTAAATCTTTTTGAAACATAGCTCGACCAATTTCTCCGCGCAAACGGCGTATCTCTCGCATTCCCATCGCGCCTAACACTTCAAGTAGTTGATCATGCCATGAGGCACTAAGATTTTTTAATCGTTGAATACCCCAATCTTTTTTTAAGCGAGGGAAAACCACAGAAGCTGTTTTTTGATCTAGACAATCACCATTAAATCGAGCCTGTAATCCAACCCATAGACAGGTCTCGAGCGCGACGGCGTCAAGCCCACAAATAATTGCCTTTGGTACATGTTCAGCCATGACGATGCCTCCGCTGCCTATCAAGGTGACTTCTTCACGCATGCCTTTATCCACTAAACGTTGATGTATTTCTGTGATAAGATCGACAATAAATCGTTTTCCAACATGTCCACGGTAATTGGCTGTCAAATGAAATACTCGTACGCCAGAATTTATAAATTTTAAAATATCTGTGTCAAAAGGAGCGCGAACACAGATAATACTTTTTGGAAATTGATGCTGCAACGTTTGATAGGCTTGCTTAGACCATCCATCTAAATATACCATTTTTGGAGCAGAAGAAAGGCGATCTATCAATTTTAAATCTTTATGAGATATCAGAGGCACTATGTTTCTCTCTTTAAGAGAATATTTTATAACTGATCTAAGGGGTAGTATGGCTAGGGTTTTAATAGAGTTTGCTGCCTGAGTAAAGATTTGAAGCAATTTCTTTGATTGTACAGGAGGAGCTGTGAGGTCAAATAAAAATGGTACAGAGATAGATATTGTTTTTGGTATTTGAGAGGTAACATGATTATTTTTATCAAAAGTTAAGAATGGAGCTTTAGCTCCAATGTCTACTTGTGTTGAAATGAATTCTCGACCATGAATACCATCTCTGGTAGGTCGAACAATTTCACTCATATCAAGCCATATACCATCCCAGCCGTGGCCACCAAACGGTCCTCCGTAGCCAGCACCGCTGACTGGCACACGACCAGTCCGCGCTTCATACAGAATAGTAGTAACAAATTCAGGTTTGATATAAGAGTCGCCACGTCGTTGGTGTTTCTGGTGGGGATGGATTTGGACAACATCTGGATACTGAATAGTACATCGCATACAGCCAACACAAAGATCTTCGCGCGGCAACAAACCACCGACTGGCCTAGAGAATACTCCATAGATGCAGGGACGATCGAGAGCCACGCGAAATTTAAATTTCAGATGGAACAACTCTTTTAAGATCATAATAATCAGACGAAATTTCTTTACCCTGACTCTAAACCGCGGCGGTTTTTTAACAATCTCCGGCGTTGTTTTGGTTTTAATAGAATAAC
>JALLOP010000092.1 GCA_027718005.1 Patescibacteria group bacterium AH-259-L07
CATAGCTCGCGAGCGGAGCGAGCGACTATGTTCTAGAAGGGGGTCAGCCAAACTGACCTCTTTTTATAAAATGCCCTTGACTTTTTTCTAAAATCTGTCATAATATATATAAATCAAAAAAGGAGGAAAAGCTAATGAAACGAATTAAGCCATGGAAAGCATGGAAAAGATTCCCCATATGCGTATCTGTTCGTTGTTACAAGACTGATAAATGGGGCAATTCGATAGACGCACCGTGGAACGAGATTGAGCTTGAAGAGCGTGCATGGACTGATATCATGGTTAAAGTTAAAGGTAGTAATGCTTCAGTCACGTGTACGTTAGAGGGCATTAAGACTGAAGAAGAGATTGATAAGGCCCTGGAGAAAGCAGCTGAATCAGAGTTTGAGGATTATTTGACCGAAGAATTAACGCGTTTGATCCAAAAAGCTCTCTTGTCAAAATAAAGAAGCACGCCGGCTTTGGCAAAGAAATTAAGGGAAGGAGAAAGCCATGAAGATAACGGAACATAAAGTAGCATCATGGACAGTGTCACCAATTGAAATGCAGGTACAGGTGAGCCATTGCAACAAAGGGATAACAAAAGGCCCTCATCAAGAATATACCGAAGTCGAGCTTAAATGGCCTACATGCAAGTTAGTAACAAGTGTTGGTGGGCTTAAGGGCAAAGACGAAGTACGGTGCGTTGTTGATACATTGGTTAAGAAGAATTTGCTTGGCAGGGCAAATACATTGCTTTTAGATATGTTATGTCATGGCCGCGAGGAGGGCGTTTCCCATTTTGAACATAGCGAGAAAGAGGGGTCAGCCAACTGATCCCCTTTTTATAAAATGCCCTTGACTTTTTTCTAAAGTCTGTCATAATATAATATGTAAATCAAAAAGGAGGCAATCATGACAATAACAGATGAACAGACGTTTTGGCTTGACGCGAAGGTGCAGCTAACCATAGAGCATCTCAAAAGACATAAGAAGGTTATTTTGAAATGTTTGGGTAAAAAGTTGTTTGAGCGTCGCGTGTCTAATATGTGTCAGAATCGAGACATTGTACAAGCCCTTAAGCTTCTAATCGATTGCGATGTTGACCATATAAGAATGTGGCTTAATGAGCTTATATTTCAGAGCGCAGCAAAACGAGCAGCGCAAGAGGTATTCGCAAGATAGTTCTCATTAGAGGGGCCTTTTCATTTGGCCCCTTTTTGATTATTTTGTTTTGTCATTCTACCTTCCCTTGTCATCTTAAACATCCCTTTTGTTACTCCGCTTGCTTGCATGTGAGTGGTTTGATAGAATAGAGACATGAACATTGTTGAAGCTAAAGATAAAAAAGCATGGGATAACTTTATTATTTCTAATGGAGATCAATTTTTGCAGTCGTGGGAATGGGCAGAATTTCAAAAAAAATTAAACAGAAAAATTTGGCGGTTAGATATTAAAGACGGTGATAATATTGTCGGACAGGCATTACTTATTAAACATGTATTTCCCTTGGGAAAAAGTTATTTGTATTGCCCGCGCGGCCCAATCGCTTCGCTCAAAATCAAAGATCAAAGATCAAAAATCAAAAATTTTTTTGAGTTTTTTATAAATCATTTAGATGATTTAGCAAAACAGGAGAACGCGATTTTCCTACGAATAGAACCATTGTCAGATTCAAGATTTGAGATCAAAGATTTGAAAAGAATTAATGATGTTCAGCCGTCTCAAACGTTGATGTTGGACCTTGCGCATTCAAAGGAGAAAATTCTCTCTCAAATGCATGAAAAAACGAGATATAATATTCGTTTGGCTCAACGCCATGGAGTTAAGGTAGGCGAGAGTGATGACATTAAAATATTTTTAGACTTACTTCATGAAACAGCAAAGCGAGAAAAATTCAAATCTCATCCTGATATGTATTATCGCACACTATTAAATACGAATTCTCATTTTACTAAGTTATACACCGCTACGTATAAAGGAAAGGTTTTAGCCGCACATATGATGATTTTTTCCGGGCTAACAGCTACGTATGTTCACGGCGCTTCATCGCGAGAATACAAAGAGGTGATGGCGCCGCATTTGCTTCATTGGTATACGATTCAAATAGCCAAACAAAAAGGGTATCAATGGTATGACTTGTGGGGCATTGATGAAAAAAAATGGCCAGGGTTAACTAGATTTAAAAAAGGTTTTGGCGGCGATGTCATTGCGTATCCAGGAACTTTTGATTTGCCGCTCGACAAATTCTGGTATGGTTTGTATAGGGTGGGCGCTTCAATTAAACAACTATTTTGTTAAATTGTTTTAATATGATTTCTTTTATTTTATCAATGCTTCTTATTTTAACTTCTTCTCCTGTATTGAATCAGACAGTTTTTTTACATAACAGCATAGAGCAAGACATACGTAGAGAAATAACATTTCCCTATTCATTAGGCCCAAAATTAACCGCGCAAAGTGCACTTGTCGTTGACCTTGAATCAGATATTGAATTGTTTTCTAAGAATTCGCACGCAGTTTTGCCAATTGCAAGTATTACCAAATTGATGACTGTGCTCGTGTTTTTAGAAAATAAGATCAAGGAATGGGATGAAGTAGTTGTAGTTGACTCAAATGATTTAATTATTCAGAAGGAGTCCCCGTATACAGGAAGATTAGAAGAAAAAATACAAAGCACACTTGAGCCAGCCGGGCTGGATATAGAAGTAGGGGATAGATTAGCTGTTCATGATATATTTTATGGCGGGTTGATTAAATCGGCAAATAATGCCATAAAGATTTTAACCCGTTTAACATATGTTGATGGCGGAAAAACATTTGTAGATCTCATGAACGAAAAAGCGCATGAGTTTAAAATGAACAATACACATTTTGTTGAACCAACAGGCCTGAGTCCTAAAAATTATTCAACAGCTCAGGATCTGGTTAAGCTCATAAGAGAAGCTATGAAGCATGATGAAATAAAGCAAGCGATGAGCAACAAGATTTATGATGTTACCATTGTAGGTGTAGATGGTAAAAAAAGATATCAGCGAGTCTATAGCACTAATAAGTTATTAGGGAGTTTTGTTAATTTAGTCGGTGCAAAAACAGGATATTTAGATGAAAGTGGATATTGTTTTGCAGGATTGAGTGAATATAATAATCGTAAACTCGCCGTTATTATATTAGGTGCAGCTTCAGATTATGATCGTTTTCAAGAGGTAAAAAGTTTACTATGGTGGACATCTTCACCGTAGAAATGATGTGAACTACCTATCCCTAAAGGGATAAAGCTTCCTGCTTCATAGTCGAGAGTATTCTCTCAACTCCACAGGCGTTGATTCCCGCAGTCCCTGCGGTAGAAAGCGCTAATGCAAGAATGTTTCTAGCTGCATTTTCATCTCTTGAAAGAACAAGTTTGCAATGAGGACATGTATGCGTTCTGGTAGAAAGACTTTTGAAAACTATTTTTTTACATTGTGAACATGTAATAGTTGTTTTTTTAGGGTTTACTCCTACTGCCCATTTACCAGCTTCCTCCGCTTTGTAATTAAGCAGGTTAAAAAGAGTTCCCCATGCAGCATCATATATTGATTTAGAAAGATATTTGTTTTTAACCATGTTCCTGATAAGGAGGTTTTCATACCCAATAAAAATATAGTTCTTTATTAAGGAATTGGTTAGTTTATGTAAAAAATCTATTCTTTGATTCGTTGTTTTTTCGTGAATTTGAGCTACGTGTAATCTTGATTTTTCTCTGTTTTTACTTCTGAGTTTTTTTCTTGAATGGTTTCTCTGAACTCTTGCCAGTTTTTCCTCTGACGCTCTTAAATATCTTGGATTCTCTATTTCCTTGCCTGTGTCGGTAGTTAAAAAACTGGTTAATCCTGCATCAATACCAACACAATCTTTTCTAGGTATATTTTCAAGTAAAGGTTTTTGTGGTAATTCTTTAATAATCTCAATCGAAAAACACGCATACCACTTATTAGTATTTGTTCTTCTGATAGTTAATGTTTTAATGCTTCCTTTTATCTCTCGATGGAGTATAATTGTAATAGAGCCAATTTTAGAAAGAGTAAGTTTATTGTCCTGTAATGCAAATCCAGATTGAGGATATACCAAGCTATCATATCTATTTTTTCCTTTAAATCGTGGATACCCTGGTTTTTGATTTTTTCCATTCTTGTTCTCCACAACTCTTCTGAAAAAGTTTTGAAACGCCTTATCTAATCTTCTTGGTACATCTTGTAATACTTGAGAATATATTTGATTTAATTCTGGTTTCTCCTTTTTAAGCTTTGGGATTTGCTTGATCTGATCAAAGCATGTTATCCTTGTTTTATCCTTTTCATACGCATTTCTTCTCTGTTCTAAAAAATGATTGTAAAGCCAGCAACAAGAACAAAGAGTTTTTTCAAGAATCTCCTGCTGGGTTTTAGTTGGATAGAGTCTGTATTTGTAGGTTCGTTTTATCATGTTTGTTTTTGTTCCTTAATATAAATTCGGAATCGACTTCACCACAACACCTTGAATTTGAAAATCCCGGGTTAAAATTATAGGTCTATGCTGCTTATTCTTAGACCTTGGTTTCAACACAATTGCCTCATTAGAAAAGTGAAATTCTTTAATGGTTGTCTCATCATCAATTAAGGCGACCACAACATCATTATTTTCTGCGCTTAGCTGTTGGCGCACCAAAATCAGATCACCATCATTAATATTCGCCTTATTCATTGAATCACCATGAGCTTTTAATAAAAAATATTTATGAGGCGGCCGAACTAATTTTGTTGACACGGGAATCATTGCTTCAATATTTTCTTCCGCAAGCACCATGGTTCCGCACGCAACTTCGCCTACTAAAGGTATTTCAACTGTTTGAGCGTGTGTCTTATCATCCTTTAAATTTTTAATAAGTTGAAGACTGTCATCGGGCTTACGGCGTAAAAACCCTTTGCGTATTAGTTGGTTAATAATTACCGCAGTTGATCGCGGAGAACGATAGCCCATAACAGACATAAGCTTTCGCACAGAAGGAGCGCGTCCATAACGCATTAAAAAACTCCTGATTTGGCGAATTGCTTCCGATTCTTTATGTGTTAATTGTTGTTTTTTCATATATACATCAGTATACACTTTGAATACTTTTTGTCAATCACGTATC
>JALLOP010000093.1 GCA_027718005.1 Patescibacteria group bacterium AH-259-L07
CTCAAACTAAAGTAATAGTGTATAAATATGGTGAGTTTTTCCCTGCAGAATTATCTCCGTTTGCATACAATGAAACCATTGCTCAAGAATATTTTCCCTTAACTAAAGGGCAGGCAATAAAACAAGGCTATACATGGAGAGATCCAGAAAAAAGAGACTATGAAATTACCATTAAATCACAAGATTTACCTGATCATATTAAAGGGGTAACGGATGATATTTTAGATCAAGTTATTAGCTGCCAACATCAAGGTAAATGTAATGAGAAGTGTACGACAGCGTTTAAAATTATCCCTGACGAGTTGCAGTTTTACAAAAAAATGAACTTACCCCTACCCCGACTCTGCCCTAACTGTCGTCATTATCAACGGCTAAAAATAATCACTGTCCCAACGAATTTGAAACAACGTATGCCCCTGAGCGAAAAGAAATTGTGTACTGTGAAGCATGCTACCAGCAAGAGATAGTGTAAGTAAATTATATGAGGCAACAAACAAAAAAATGTCAGAACTGTTCTCAGGATTTTAAAATCGAATCTGAGGATTTTGATTTTTATGAGAAAGTCAAGGTTCCAGCACCAACCTTTTGTCCTGAGTGCAGACGCAGAAGAAGAACAGTATTTAGAAGTGAAATGTCATTATATTGGAGAGATTGCAACCTTTGTGGCAATAAGGAACTTTCAATGTTCTCAAGGGATAAGCCTTATAAGGTTTATTGTCAAAAGTGTTGGTGGTCTGATAAATGGAATCCATTGGAGTGCGGGCGCGATTATGATTTTAATAAGCCATTTTTTGAGCAATTTAAAGTGTTATCGCTTGTCGTACCTCAGCCAAGTTTAATGGGAGATTATTTAAACTTGGAGAATAGTGAGTACACCAATCAGGTTGATCACTTGAAAAATTGTTATCTTGTTTTTAATTCTGCGTATAATGAGAACTGCTACTATTGTCATTCTATCAATCGCAGCAAAGAGGTATTTGATTCAATGTATTTGGATAAATGTGAACTTGACTACGAGTGTTTTCGTTGCCAGCAGTGTTATAACTCGATACGGTTGAGTCATTGTCGAAACTGCATCGACTCTTATTTTTTAAGAGACTGTGTTAATTGTCAGAATTGTATTGGTTGTTTTGGTTTACGTAGTAAACAGTATCATATTTTCAATCAGCCATATTCTAAAGAAGAATATTGGAAAAAGCTCGGTGAATTTAATCTAGGGAGTTATAGAGGTTTTACTGATTTGTATAAACAATTTGTCAATTTTATATCTCAATTTCCTCGCCGTTCTCTATATCAACGGTTAACCAACAATATCACGGGAAATTACATTTATGAATCTCGCTATTGTCAGCACTGCTTTTCCGTAATAGGCGTTGAGAGGGGGAGGTATGTTGAATTAATGGAAACTCCACCGGTCAAAGATGTGATGGATTATACCATTTGGGGAGATAAAGCAGAGCTGATTTATGAATGTGAAACATGTGGAGATGGCGTAAGCAACTTATTCTTTTGCCGTAACTCTTGGCAGGCTCGTGATATGAGGTATGCGTGGAATTGTCATAATACAGCGTATATTTTTGGCTCCATTGGTTTTCGCAACAAACAGTACTGTATTTTAAATAAGCAATATAGTAAAGAGGAGTATGGAAAATTAGTGCCCAAGATAATCCAGCATATGAATGAGATGCCATACAAAGATAAAAAAGGAAGAGTGTATAAATATGGCGAATTTTTTCCTCCAGAGCTCTCACCCTTTGGCTACAACGAAACCATTGCGCAGGAATACTTTCCTTTAACAAAACAACAAGCTCGTGAACAAGGTTATGCATGGAAAGATCCAGAAAAGCGAGATTATGAGGTTACCATAAAGCCAGAAGATTTATCAGACCATATTAAAGATATTAATGATGATATCCTTAAGCAGGTCATTGGTTGTGCTCATGCTACGCAATCGCAGATTAACGCAGATAAAGATAATACGCAGATTAACGCAGATAATCAGCGAAAATCCGCGTCCGATCCGCGTACATCCGCGCCTGGATGTAATGAGCAATGTACCACTGCGTTTAAAATTATTCCTGATGAACTTCGGTTCTGTAAAAAAATGAATTTTCCTTTATCTCGACTTTGCCCCAATTGTCGCCATTACCAGCGACTTAAACAGCGTAATCCGTTAAAGCTCTGGCATAGAAAATGTCAATGTACAGGAGAAAAATCAGACAATGATGTATACAAAAATACTATTAAACATTTTCACGGCGCAGAGCATTGCCCTAATGAGTTTGAGACATCATATTCTCCAGAGCGAAAAGAAATCGTTTATTGCGAAAAGTGCTACCAACAAGAAGTCGTGTGAAAAACCTCTCACCCAGTTTTGCTGGGTGAGGGGTCAAAGCGAAGTCGTATGAAAACAGAAACAAAAACGTGTCTCGCCTTTGTTAAAACTTCGGCCTTTGGCTCGACAAAGTCGGCCTACGGCAAGACGAAGTCGGCGGGTAAAGCAAAATTGTAATCATGGATCAACAAACTAAAAAATGTCAGAACTGCAAACAACAGTTCACGATTGAACCGGACGATTTTGATTTTTACAAAAAAATGGGCGTGCCAGCACCAGGCCTTTGTCCAGATTGCCGCATGAAACGAAAATTGGTATGGCGCAACGAACGAACCTTTTATAACCGGATCTGCGATATGTGCGGAAAATCTATTATTACGATATATCACCCTCGCTATCCTGCGCCAGTATATTGTTTTAATTGTTGGATTTCAGACAAGTGGGATCCGCATTCGTATGGGGCCGGGTATGATCTCTCACGGCCATTTTTTGAACAATTTGCCAAACTACTTAAACGAGTCCCCAAAATGGCAACCTATATTGGTACAGGAGAAGGCGCTCCCAATGTTAATAGTGAATATATTAATTTTGCCGGGGGTAATAAAAATTGCTACTTAGTGTTTAGTTCTGCACAAAATGAAGATTGCAGCTACTCGCGGGGGCTTCGAAAGTCAAAAGATGTTGTCGATATGTATTTTTCTCACATGGCGGAGTACTGTTATGAAGGAATAAATGTGAATAATAGCAATAACGTAGTATGGTCACAAACTATATATGATTCGCTTGATTCATTGTTTTGCTTGAATTGTGTGGGGGTACAGAACTGTTTTGGGTGCGTAAATCTTTTGCATAAAAAGTATCATTTCTTTAATGAGCCGCTGAAAAAGGATGAATACGAGAAGCGGGTACAAGAAATTAAAGGAAGCTATCAAAAAATGAAGACATGGCAAAAGAAATTTGAACAGTTTTCACGCACTCTTCCTCGAAGAGAAAATAATAATAAAAGGTCGGTTAACAGTAGCGGGGAATATATTTTTGAATCTAAAAATTGCCAATCATGCTTTGAGGTGTTTAATTCCGAAGATTGTAAATATGTATTTTCTATAAAGGTACAAAAGGATAGCTATGATATGGTTGGGAGAGGGCTTAATGCTGAGCTTTTTTTAGAAACCGTTGCGTCAGGGCATGGAGGGTCTCGTGTGATTGGTTCATGGGCAGCAGAGGGATCACATAATATTGAATATTCATATGATGTTCGCTCGTGTGAATATTGTATTGGTTGTGTTGGCCTGCGACATGGAAAATATAGTATTTTAAATAAACAGTATTCAAAAGAAGAATATGAAAAGATTAGAGATCGCATTATTGAGGAATTAAAAAAACACAATTATTATGGGTTGTATTTCCCGCCCGAGCTTTCTCCCTGGGCATATAATGAAACCCTTGCCCATGAGAGCTATCCGTTATCCAAAAAAGAGGCGAGAGCGCACGGTTTTCGCTGGGAAGATGATATTCCTCGAACGCGTGGCAAGGAGACGCTGAAATCAGAAGATCTCCCAGACCATATCAATGATGTAGCTGATACTATTGGTAATGAGACCCTTGCATGTATTGAATGTGGTTATAATTATCGTTTAATCCCTTCTGAGCTTGCATTTTATAAAAGGATGATATTGCCAATTCCGCGTAAATGCTTTAATTGTCGTTATCTTGATCGCTTGCGCCGTCGCGGACCATTCACGTTATATGCGCGTACGTGTGATAAGTGTGGTAAGGCCATTCAAACCACGTATGCCCCTGAACGAAAAGAGATCGTGTACTGCGAAGCCTGCTACAAACAAGAAGTTGTGTGAAAAACCCCTCACCCAGTTTTGCTGGGTGAGGGGTCAACAAGAGGTTGTATAAATTTAAAAAATTTGGTATTATTAACTTATATGACTCAAATTAATTATCGCAAACTAATAGCATATTGGAAGGATTTATCTAATTATGATATTAAGACGGCAGAGCATATGTTTAAGACGGGGCGATGGCCATATTGTCTTTTTATGTGCCATTTATCTATAGAGAAAATATTAAAAGCTTTGGTAGTTAAATCGTTTAAAAGACACGCGCCCCACACTCATAATTTAGTTGATTTAGCAAAGCAGACCAAGATTACGTTTTCTAATGAGCAAAAGGATTTATTAGCTGATCTTACCGAGTTTAATTTAGAAGCACGATACCCTGAGTGGCAAAAAGAGTTTTACAAAAAGGCAACCAAGACATATACTACAAAATATTTTAATCAATCAATAAAGTTACAAAAATGGCTCAAAAATTACCTCAGAAAATAAATAAGGCAATTAAAGAATATATTGAAGTTTTAAAAAAAGATATTCCCATTCAAAAAGTCATTATTTATGGTTCGTATGCTAAGGGCAAGGGAAGAAAGGGAAGTGATATTGATTTAGTAATCGTATCAGATAAATTTGGAAAAAGTCCCCAAGAAGAGGGGAAGTATTTGTTTAGAAAATTATGGGACATTGAAAATGCCAAGATAGAGCCCATAGGGTATTCTCCAAAAGATTTTCAAACCTCTAGTCCTTCGCCCTTACTTTATGAAATTAGAAAGTATGGTAAGGAGATAAAAGTGTAGGCAGAAGAAAGTATACAAAGACATGGGTCAAATGATATTCTGTCAAAATTGTCCGCCCGAGGCGGGTCAGCCTTGGGCTGATAACCCGTGGGTGAAATCCGCACATAAATATAAAGACTAGTGCGGAATTTTTG
>JALLOP010000094.1 GCA_027718005.1 Patescibacteria group bacterium AH-259-L07
GTCCAAATATTTAGTAATCTTACCAAGTACATCAGTTAAATGTACATCAGCTTTTACCAGATAATCTACTGCGCCCAGCGCTCTTCCTTTGATAACTTCTTCTTCCTGCCCTAAATTAGACAAAATAACCACTGGTGTTTCTTGCGTTGCAGGATTATACTTTAGCTTCTCCAACACCTCGAAACCGCTCATCTTTGGCATCACGACATCTAATAAAATCATATCCGGTCTTTCTTTTTCCGCCAGTTCAAGCGCTTTTTTGCCATCTTCTGCGGGGACAACTTTATAGCCAGCGCTCTCAACCATGCCAACAAGAATCGCGCGCATATCCGGCTCGTCTTCCGCAATGAGTATCTTTTTTTGTGTTTCACTAGGCATATATTAAAGTTAACATATTATTTTTTAGTTGGAAGGGTAAAAAAGAATGTTGTTCCCTTACCCTCAACTGAGTCGAACCAAATTTTTCCGCCCGAGGCCTCAATCAATCCTTTGGCCAGATAAAGACCTAACCCTGTCCCCGGCTTTTGGCTCACATTTTCAGCTCTAAAAAACCGGGAAAAAATCTTTTCTTCTTGCTTTTTGGGTATGCCCACACCAGAATCAGCAGTGGAGTATACAATTTCGTGATCATGTTGTTCAATTTTTAGTTTAATTTCTGACCCTTCAGGAGAATATTTAATCGCATTATCAAGTAAAATAATAATGACTTGGCGTATTTTTTCAGGATCAATAGTAACTTTGGGAAGGAGCGTATCAGGTTTTTTATAAGAAAGCTTTGCCTTTTTCTTTTCTAAATAGGGTTGATATTCTTCAATTACCTTATCAATAAGTTCTTCAAACTGTACTTCTTCAGTTTTAAATACTAAACGCTTTGATTCAAGCCGAGAAACATTTAACAAATCATTTACCAATTCAATCATGCGACTGCTCCCCCGATAAATACGCTGCAGTTGTTCCATTTCTTTTTTTGTAAGTTTTTTTTCTAAACCTTTGAGCAATGTCTCAGTCCCCCACTTGATAATCGTAACCGGCGTACGCAGTTGATGAGAAGCCAATGATACAAATTCTGACTTTATGCGATCCATTTCTCGCTCTTTGGTAATATCGCGAAATACGGCAACCCCGCCAATAATTGTTCCTTTTTCATCGCGAATTGCTGCAGCAGACGATGCCGCGGGCATTTCAACCCCATCTTTTTTTACCAACACGGTATGGTTATACATGGTTGAAAGTTCGCCTGAGGTTAATGCGTTTTCAATAAATTCAATATTTTCTTTCTTATCGTCTTCTTTTAAAAATTTAAACACTTCATTATATGGTTTGCCCACGCATTCATCTTGCGAGAATCCAGTAATGCGCTCTACTGATGGATTTATAAGTATTAATTTTCTATTCGTATCGATTACTAATACGCCATCAGCAATACTAACTAAAATTGCCTCAATTCTATTTTTTTCCTGCTCAATACGGCTTTTTGCCTGCACCAATTGTGCGGTCCGCTCTTTTACTTTTTGCTCTAACGTTGCATAGTATTTTTTTAGTTTTCGTGCCATTTCATTAAAACCTTCAGCTAATGTTTGAATCTCATCTCCTGTTTTAATGTTAATTTGATATGATAAATTTCCTTTACTTATCTCTTCTGCTCCTCGAGTCAATGCTTTAATGGGTGCAGTCACAAACCGCGAACTGAGTACAATAAGGATTAAAAGAACTAAAATAACAGCGCCTAACATAGTTACAATAAAATTTCTGGTAGCAAGTGCATTGGCAATCACTTCATTAACCGGTACGACCAAGCCTAAGCTCCAGCCGCTGTTAGCAATGGGATAATATGCAACATATTTTTTAGCATTTATAAAATCAACTATTCTAATTCCTGAAAAACCTGCTTTCATTGCTTTAATCACATGGCCCAACTGTTCATTAGAAACGTTTTCTAAGTTAAACTCTCTAATTTCAGAAATTTCAAGCTTTTCTTTTACATATTCTAAATCAGGCTGGGCGCGTATAGGAAAACTAATGGGCCTGCCTTCGGCATCAATCATAAATGCATATCCTGTTTTCCACAACTTAATATCCAATACTCTATTGGTAATATCTTCAAGCTTAAAATCAATACCGGTGATCGCGGTCATTTTTTCCCCTGTATACACTGGCGCCAGTGAAGAAACCATTAATCCATGACCGGTTACATCAACATACGGCGGTGTCCATTGAGCGTATTTATCAGAATTATTTATTTCATTTAAATTATCCCAGAAGACCGGATCAACACCCTCAGCATTTAAATCAGCAGGTAAGACATCTATGGCGAACCCGCCGCGGCGACTTGGATCAGGATCTGCATTAGGATAGAGGCGATACCATCCGTAATTACCGCCAATAATATAGAGATTATCAATATTTTTATTTTCTGCTTTTATTGAGGGGAATATAAAATCAAGGTTTGCTGATAAGTCAAGATCGCGTTTTACATTTTCATTTAAATTAAACCAGTTAAATACAATCACTGATGAGGTATCATCTGCATCATTGCCGTATTGACCTTCTGATCCTTGAAACAGTTTCTCATCACTTGTCCAATACTCTGGGCTATAAAAAAGATCAGTGTTGTTATATGCATGGGTAGCATAGTCAGCTAAGTTTTTGCTGCTCGAACTAATTTTTGATAGTACTAAATTAATTTTTTCTGCCTCATCTTGAGAAAAATTTTTTAAACGTGTCACAGCTTCGCGCTGGAGCTCATTGGTGGTTCGCGAAACTGAAACGAACCCAATAATAGAAATGGGTAAAATCGAAAGCAAAACAAAAATAATAAGGAGCTTTATATTTAATCCTATCATACGTGATGATTTTTTTGGATGCAAAAAATCGCTTTTTTTCATATTACTTTTTAGTATACCATATATTTAAAAAATATATATCCCTTTGTCTTTCCACACCCCTTTCAGTTATTTGGAATGGCAGGCCTTTCCTTGTCTTTCCACACAAAGAATGACAAAACAGGGAAGTAATTTATACGATCTTTTTAATGCATTTAAAGGGGAATAACAGAAAGCTCTTCGATTCTTTGAAGAGCTTTTAGTATTCATATGTCTATTCTCATCAGAGCTGACTTTGTTTTTCTAAATCCGCATTTTTCATAAAACACTACAATCCGTTTGTTACAACTCAGTATCACCTTATAACAATTGCGTTGTTTCGCCAATTCAAGCAAGTAAAGAACTATTTGTTTACCAATACCTGTGCCTCTCTTACTTCCATCAGTCACTACATTTTCTATATGCCCAAATGGTCTGCCCCCATGTGATAAATTCAATTGTACCAAAAGCGTAGCGGCCCCTCGTATTTTTCCATCAAATTCATACACACAAAGGTAATGGTTTGGATCCTGAATTATCTGATCCAATTTTCTTCTAAGCCGTTTTTTACCAACATTTTTCTCATCTTTTGTGGGCGGACTTAGTTGATACAACAACGCAAGCACTTGGTCTAAATCACTTAATTTTGCTTGTCTTATGGTAGTATTACTCATTTTTAATCTCCTTTTTAAGGCATTAAAGCGCCAGTCTTAAATATAATAAGTATCTCGATTCTGTCAATATGACAAATATATGACAAATATATGACAAATAAAAAAGCCGCCCTTGATAAGCAGCTTTTAATTGTTATAAATGGCGGCGAGGGAGAAATGAAAGTTTACTTGCATCTCGACCGAGCGAACCATTTACATAGTAGGAAAAAACGGCGAAGCCCTCCTCCTACTCTATTTCTCCTGCTGTTTTAACCATTCGAGAAAACCATACCTTCCCATTATTTCATCAGAAAAGATACGGCCAGTGTCATTTTCGATCTCTTCGTATTCAATAGAGCGATATAGGCCTATAACCGTAGGATCATGAAATGCCTGTGCTCCTGTTTTTGCTTTTTTCGTTGATTCAATGCGCTGAATAAGCTCAAAAAAGAATCCACCTTCATGTGATGTTGGATCATCAAGACGCTGCCTATATGCCCACGGCTTGGTAAAACACTGAAACAAAGGTCCGGAATGGTCTTCTCCTTCGTGTATAATATCGGTTAAGTCACCTTTTCTATCTTGTTTTTGTCGCCGCAGTCGAAACTGGGTTCCACGTTTGTCAAGCTCCCCTACTGTCAGAGGGAGATTATCAAATTGAATTGCCGCGTGTTGAATTGCATGATCACCATGTGCGCCAACATACGTGCTCACCTGAGAAAGTCGTTCTTTATCTACTCCCTTAACCAATGCAACAACCCAATTTCCGCGCTGCAGGGCAACTGTTTCCATGCTAGAATAATCACCCGGAATCTCTCCTTCTTCTGGTTCATAAATGGTTTCAAATCCTAGCGAATGATAAAATTGTTCTCCTTTCTTAAGGTCACGAACACCAATTGCAAAATGGTCTAAGCCTTCTGAAGTGTCTTGCGCTTCGCCTTCACGTTCAACTAACATCCATTCTGAAGTTACTTCTTGAAAGGGCATACGAAGAACCATATATTTAAAGGTTCCAAATTCATCTCTGGTAGAAAGAGGCATAGTAATATGTTGAATGCCACGCGCGTTAAGTTCTTTTAGTGCAGCTTTGAGACTATCAACCTCAATAGCAGCATAGGATACTTGCAAATCGCCGTGTTTAACTAAAAAAGGGATAAGTCTCTCATCATGATGAGGATCAATAAGGACAATGCGGACATTACCATGCCTCATTGCAACGCCATCATTTCTGCCCCCGCTAACCGTTTCAAAGCCAAACCGTTCAAATATTGGCTGCCAAAACGAGCTATCATAACATGCAAACGCAATATGGTCGACCCTAAGTGGCGTAAACATCCTTTCTACAGTTTTTGCCATATCATCCTCCTAATTTTGTTAAGAACTATATTTACCTCTATTATTCTATAATATAAAAATATTTTGTCAATACCAACCTTTCCTTAAGATTTTGTTCTTGAAACAAATACGTATTGTACTATAATAAGAACCTGCTCGCTTGTTCCGATGAAATCGGTGCTTCGCTCGCAGAACC
>JALLOP010000095.1 GCA_027718005.1 Patescibacteria group bacterium AH-259-L07
TCCAAGGTGTAAGGATAGCGACGTATTCTGCACTTGCACCCTTCCAGGCGATCCGGCACCACCACTGTTTGGGCTTTCAACGATTATCTTTCTTCCATCAAAATCACTCAGGTCTAGTCGACTGCTGTAACCTGTAACTTTTGCTTTGGCAAGGATATTTGTTTCATTTGTCGGGCCTACAACATGCAAGTCGGCCCCAGGCCCCGTCGTGCCGATGCCGACGTTGCCAGAACCGTCAAATGTCATATCAGTCCTAGCATTTACTTCATCTCGAATATGCAATTTATTAACCCCACCATCATCACCTCTTTGTGAAATACTCCAAGATTGTGTTCCCGCCGTAGTAAACAAAACTTGTGAACCTTGACCAGTACCACCACGGTCTAAAAAGATACCTGCGCCTTCGGAAGCATCTAAATATATATAAGCATTAGTATCTACTATTTTAAGTTTGTTTGTTCCCGGATTCGGCGTGCCAATGCCGACGTTGCCGTCATTTTTAAGTACCAATATGTTATCTTGCTGTACCAAGCCCTCATCATCAGTAAGCAATCTAAATGTTAATGTTCCTCCATCACTAACTATATTGTAACCTTTCTGGTTGATAGAAGCACCTTCGTCCCTTAATGTGAGTTGAGCTTGAGTTGTACTGTTTGCTTTTAAAATTGCAACTCCACCATCAGCCTCAACTAATATCCTTGTATCTCCTGAACCTTTAACATGAAGTGGTCTGATTGGACTCGTCGTGCCAATACCAACTGATGCAGGGAAATAATAATCCCCGCCGCCCGTATTTAAGCCAAAATCACCGCTGGAAATATTTTGGGCGCCGGTGACGCCAGTGTTGGAGCCGTTAATCGTGCCCGAAACAAATATATCGCCATTTACACTTATACCAGTTGTTGAAGACTGACTTGACGTTGTTGTTTTTGCATACACACCAACAGACGACGCTTTTTCAAGCTGTGCGCCCCACACATACAAGGTATCTGAAGCGGTTGACGTATGGTTGATGCGGACATTGAGCGACGTGGTGTCAGCTGACGTTGTGTGGCTGAGATTATATCGCACCCAGTCTGTAGTCAGCGTAATATTTTTTGTGCTCGTAGTAGGGCTGGTCCCATTGGCGTCAATCAGCTGAACTGATACAGTTTGCGTGCCCGTTCCTTTAAGCCAGACCGATCCTGTATAAGTGGCAGCAGACGTAACCGTCACATTCTGCTGTACATATCCCCCGCCGGTGGTATCATCAACAAGGGAATCAGCCGTTGTCTGTTTGTTAGGAGCGCTGGTGCTATTAGCAGAAACGCTCACGCCTGATACTACCCATGCCGCATCATTAACTTCTTCTGAGCGAAGCAGTACGTTTCCATACCTGCCAAACCCGCCAAACGGCGTTAACATTTGACCTGCATCAGTGATAATGTCTTGAATGCCGAAATCAGGGTCTACTTGTATCCTCCCTTCCAGAGACGTTTCAGCGCCATAGACTGCCCGTAGACCCCACATACCAACTAAGACCACTATCGTCAGCGTCAACACTGCATACGCCATTTTTAATTTATGCCTCAACAAGTCATACTGATGAAGTTTAATCTTATAATTACCCTCCCTTACTGTTTTTATTTTTTTCATACGTATATAATTAATAATTTTTAATTTTTAAAAAATTTAGTGAAACGTTACGTTTTTATATAATAGCCATCACCTATATCTTTCACTCTATCATGTATCTCCAATCTCGTTAAGAGCGCAGCAAGCTCTGGTGTTTGTATGGTGCACGCTCTTGCGAGCATATCAATGTGAACAGGGTCGTTTGAGAGATGTTTTAAAATTAATGCTTGTTCTTTTGAAATGTCAGAATCGTCGGAGGTCGGGCCTCCGATTTTTGTTGTTATTCCAAGGCGTTGTAAAATGTTATTTGGATGAATTACTGCCTCTGCGCCCTTTTGAATTAACTGATTCGTGCCTGCTGAATTGGTGTCATAAATTCTTCCGGGAATGGCAAACACGTTTCTCCCTTGTTTTAGTGCATGCGCTGCGGTGATGAGCGCGCCTGATTTCTGCGGCGCCTCAACGACTAACACGCCTAATGACATACCTGAAATAATTCTATTGCGCTGGGGAAAATAGGCTCTTCGCGCTGGAACTTCAGGCGGATATTCCGTAATAACTGCCCCGCCTGCTTCAACAATATCATGAGCTAACTTTTTATGAACCGCAGGGAAAATCGTATCTAATCCTGAACCAAGCACGGCAATAGTTCGTCCCTGTGTATCAAGCGTGGTTTTATGACTAAGCCCGTCAATGCCCAGGGCCAGACCGCTGATAATGGTTAAGCCACATTGAACTAAATACTTGACAAAATATTCAGTCACGTGCCTGCCATATGGCGATACTTTACGCGTGCCAACGACTGCTAAGGGATACTGTTCTTTTTGCTGCAGCTCACCTAAAACATATAATTGCTCTGGCGGATTGTTGATTTGTTTTAAAAGAGTAGGATAATGTTTGTCATCAATAGTGATTGTATGCATTATGATATGTGTTTGTAATGTCTTAAATTGACCCTGTTAAATTGCTTCGCACCGACTTTGTCGGATTTAACAGGGTGAACTTTTTTATTTAAAATATCTATGGCAATTAAATCCAAGCGCCAAGGCGTATCTTGAAGTGAATTTTTAAACAGATAATTGTGAATGGCGCGTTGTATTTTTTTCTTCTTATAATATGTTAATTCTTTTTCAGGGTTGCCAAATTGAGTATCTGATTTTGTTTTTACTTCAATGAACACAAATTGATTGTTGTCACGAGCAATAACATCTATTTCTCCATATTTGCCTGCTCTATAATTCTGTTCTATTATTGTATATTTGTTCTTTTTTAAATATGTTACTGCGATCTCTTCGCCTCGCTTCCCGACCTTTTGTCTATATGTCTTCATTGTTAGATACAAGTTAAATACTTTAAACTGATAAATGAGTGATCAGTCGCAATGGATCTCGTTATTAGACGAACGAGAATCCGTTCAAAGATCTCGTTCTCGTAACGAAATTTTTGATTTTTAACTAAAAAATAATATCAATTTTAATCGGTAAAAAATCCTCTGATGAATTTGTGGGCGTCGGGTCCGGTTATTTTTATAAATTTGCCGGTGACGGTTCCGGTATATGTAATCGTGTTGGGGGAAATCATGATAACCAAGCCAGCTGCACCACCGCCGTTGCCGCCATCACCTCCTGCTCCACCACCCGCAGTACCAGTTCCACCAAAACCATTTTCTCCAGCACCTCCCGCTCCATTACCCTGATTTTGCTCAAAAACTGCAATTCCAGACGCACCGGCTCCACCTGATCCATTACCTCCACCTGATCCCTTATTTCCACCTCCTCCACCGCCTTGACCACCAGGCATGCCGGCGTAAGGGGAAAGAGAGGAAAGGGCGTACACAGAAGAAGATCCAGCAGCGCCATTACCACCAGTACCGCCGTTAGGACTACCAGCAGCACCTCCCCCGCCGCCAGAACCTGCTCCACCACCAATACCACCACTACCTCCTACACAACTACCACTGTAACCGCGGCCACCACCTCCTCCTCCCCCATTATCACCAGCAGTCCCGTTAGTACCAATACACCCCGCAGTTCCAGCAGCTGCAGGTGGAAGAACTACTTGTCCTAAACCACGAGGAACTATGATATTACCAACTACATCCCCGCCATCACCGCCATCAAAGCCACTGGGCTTTGCTCCATCGTTGTATAAACTACCACCTCCGCCGCCTCCACCCTCACTGCCACCATTGCCACCAACTTTACCTACAATATAGCCAGCACCACCAGCACCTCCGCCAGCAGCACTACCTCCACCGCCTCCTGAACCACCAAAACCAGCATGACCGCCTGGCTCACCAGAATAACCGCCGCCGCCGCCGCGGGCATTGGCATCTGCTTGATTGGTACTGCCATTACCACCTTTGACACTAATATTACCGGCGCCAGAAATGGTTCCGTTGGACACAATGATGACCAGTCCTCCGCCGCCACCGCCATCCGTGGTGCCATCGGCGCCAATTGCATTAATATCAGCGCCAATAGTTACATCACCTTTGGCAAGGATTTGTACAACTCCTCCTTGTTGTGTCGGGGTGTCAAAACCGGGTCTCATGGTGGGGGGAATGCCTTTAGAACCTATGGTTGCAAGAATTGCGCCAAGCTTGACTCCCGGAGCACCATGGGTGTCGGGGAATGAATCTCGTACTTGGCCGTTGTGCGGCTCAACCGTGACGGCCGCGCCAACGGTGGCAATACCCGTGGCTCTGACAATCACATTGTGAGCCGGGGTTTGGGCACCCGTGATATCAAGGTTGGTGGCATTGATATCAGCCATGACATCGGTCGACCAGGTGGTGGTACCTGGCCCATTACTTTCATCACCCCATAAGGAGTTTTCTGATTTTGTAATCGTTAAACTGCCGGTGGTGATAATATTTTGATCTCCGAAATCAGGGTTAACCTGAACTCCTTTTATTCTTGTATAATACTCACCCGAGACCGCATTAACAACCCACACACCACCCGCGATAAGGATAAAAACCAGAAGCGTCCCATACGCCATCTTGAGCTTATTTTGGAGCAGCCGGACATCTTTAAGTTTAAAATTGAAAAGTGGCTTATTAAAAAACCTTGATTTGAGATTGCTTCGGGATTTCTTCGCAATCCCTCGCAATGACAAAGAGCGGCTCCTTTTTAAGAACACCCTCCGTAATCGATATATTGTTTTTTTCACCCCATTAGAAATTCTAACAGAGTTATGAATCTTTGTTGTTTTTTTCATACGTATATAATTAAATTTATTAATTTTTATTTTTTATCTATCTTTAAAGCCCATTTCTTTTTTTGGCTTGTCTTCTTCTATTAATAATTGTTTTATTGCCCCAAAAATAGCCTTTAATTGCTTGTCATACTTCTTCTCCATATTC
>JALLOP010000096.1 GCA_027718005.1 Patescibacteria group bacterium AH-259-L07
TTGGTATTGTAGGCATTCAAGCAGGGCGCTTTGTTGCGCAAAAAGGGACAACAATTGAGAAATGGACAGGATTCGGACTTCTTCTCTTTGGCGCATTTGCGCTTGTCGCTTGGATTTTTGATCTGCGTGGATTTTGGTTCTTACAGATTCCTCCGCCTCTTGGGGCTTGGAGTGTTTTCTTGGCACTGGGCGTAATTCCTTTACTTGTTGTGTGGTGGCTGAAAACCAAAAAGAAGGATTCAGTGGAAGTAGAAGAGATACATAATAACGAAAGGGTCAACGAGTAATGTATAAATATAAACAAAGTATATGAGCACAAAATTTAAATTCACAATTTTTGTCAGAGCATTTACAAAGATTCTTTTCTCATGAATTATGGAGGATCAACAACCACAATTAACCAAGCAAGAACGCCGAGAATTACGGCGTCAAGAAAAAGAGCGAGAAAGGTCACGAATGATAAGACGCAAAACAATGCGCAGGGTTTTTATCTGGGCGTTGATTGTTTTAGGAATTAGTGGAGGTATTTTCGGCATTGCCCAACTCATTCCTCAATCTTCTCACAATCAAACAGAATTTGATGTCACTCAAGAATGCGTGACCCACGGCAGATTAGGAATGCATATTCATCCTAATTTAAGCATTTTCATCAATGGCGAGAAGCAGGATATTCCTGCCAATACTGGTATTGTTTCTGCTGCTTGCTTTCGGCCTATCCATACTCACGATGCTTCAGGAGAGCTCCATATAGAGTTCAAGATAGTTAAAGACTTCACTTTGAGAGAGTTTTTTAAAATTTGGGATAAACCTTTTAATCAAGAGCAAATTTTTGATTATATGGTTGACGAGGAACACATTCTTACAGTTACCGTTAATGGTGCGCTGAATAAGGAATACGAGAATTTGGTTTTAAGAGATAATGACCAAATTATTATCAAATATGAAGCAAAAAGGTAGTTCAATCTTTGACAGTAAAAAAATTCTTTCAACTTTGCTGCAACGCGAATATATCTTTGAAATTGTAAGAATAGTTTTTGTTGGATCTTTGATTCCTTTGGTCTGGACAGAGTTTTTGCCACTGCCATTCCTTTTTCTGGCAATTGCTGTTGGACTTTACCCCATAGCTAAAAAGGCAATTATAGGAATCCTCAAAAAGCGAATGGTCAATACCGAGCTTTTTATCACGCTTGCCACCGTCATCGCTGTTATGGGGAAAGAATATATCGCCGCTACCGTCATTCTTTTCCTTATTCTGATTGCGGAATATGTGGAAGAATTAAGCGGTGAACGAGCAAGGTCTTCCATTAAAGAACTGATCGGGACCGTTCCTAAAATTGCCGTTGTCAGACGTAATAATGAAGAAGTGGCAATTCCTATAGAGAAAATAGAGCAAGGCGACATTGTGCTGGTGAGAGCAGGCGAGCAAATTCCCGTTGATGGAAATATCGCGAAAGGAGAGGCGTCGGTAAACCAAGCTCCGATTACAGGAGAAAGCGTGCCAGTTGATAAAATAAATGGCGACAAAGTCTTTACTGGAACAATTTTAGAATCTGGCGCGTTGGACATTCGGGTAGAGCGGGTTGGAGAAGAAACGATGTTTGCTCGGATCATTGCTTTAGTGGAAGAGGCAGAAGGCAAAAAGGCTCCTATTCAAAAATTGGCCGACAAGGTTACCACCTATCTCATCCCGCTCGTCTTTCTTTTCATTGCCGGGGTGTATTTTTTTACCCAAGACATTCGACTAATTATTACCCTACTTATCTTTACCTCGCCAGCAGAGCTTGGCCTTGCGACACCGCTCGTGATGATTTCAGCTATTGCCCGGGCGGCTCATCAGGGTGTTTTGGTCAAAGGAGGAATTTTTCTTGAGCAGTTGTCAAAAGTAGATACAATAATCTTTGACAAGACAGGCACACTGACTTTTGGCGAACCAAGAGTGGTTGAGATTGAACTGCTTGATAAGACAATCACGGAAAAAAAATTGTTGGAACTTTCCAGTGCTGCCGAGCGACGCTCAAGCCATCCTTTGGCAAAAGCAGTAGTTAGGTATGCAAAGGAAAAACAAATCGTTATTCCTGAACCGACGGAATTTCATCTTCTCTCAGGAGGAGTATCGGCCCGGGTCAGTCATAATTTAGTTCAGATTGGTAATAGAAACTTTTTTCAAAATCAGGGAATTGAACTCTCTCACGTAACATCGTGCAGTGATTCAACTCATACCACTTTGTATGTTGCTCTGTCATCTAATATCGTGGGCAGATTCTGTTTTGCTGATGTTTTAAGGAAAGGAAGTCGTGAGGCGATTAAAGAGTTGATCTCACGAGGCTTGAGGGTGATGCTCCTTACGGGTGACAATACGAATACTGCCAAGCACATTGCTCAGGCACTTGGTATTAAAGAGGTGTGGGCAGAGCTTACACCAAAAGATAAGTTTGAAATTATTGCTAAACTTCAAAAAGAAGGGCGAATGGTTGCCATGGTGGGCGACGGCATTAATGACGCTCCCGCCTTGGCACAAGCAGATGTTGGGATTGCAATGGGTGTGATCGGAAGCGAAGCGGCAATTGAGGCGGCTGACATTGCCCTTATGACTGACGATCTCCAACACATCATTGAAGCCCACGATATCAGCCGCCAAGCGTATCATACGGTCAAACAAAATATCTTTTGGGGTGTTGGTGTCGTCCATGTCGCAGGTATTGCGCTCGCACTGCTTAAGATTATCGGACCGATTGAAGCAGCCATAATCCACTTCTTTCCTGACCTCTTTGTCTTTTTGAACTCGATTAAGTTATTGAGAGTTCCTGGAAAGGATTCTAAAATTCGTCCTGACTGACTTTAGCTACACGATCCAGGCAGTCTTTTACAAATGAAGCGCGGGAAGCCAGATAGAATTCAAGAAGAAGTCCAAAAACCAGAAGAAGAGCACAATTATGGGAAAGATTTTCAGTTGTTTCTGTACAGCAATAAATTCTTGGGAAGGCGACTCATCAGGCTTTGGGGCTAATCTTTTCATTCTTGGCAATAACGAGAAGTAAATATACCAAACACCTGCCAAAATCACCATTACAGTGAGAAACTTCAACCAGTGGACAAGGTTTGGTAATGTCAGTAACTCAAGAGTGTGAACAACGATCATCAAGATTAAACCCAGCCAGACAAACTTAAAAAGAAATCTTACTAACACTGGCTTGACCGGTTTTAGTATCTCATTTTTTCCGGAAAAGATATTAAAGGCATTGAGAATAGTAGCCGCTCCAGTCCCGAACACAAAACCAAAATTATGCACAGTGAGCATAATAATGTCAGCTGTCCCCATATCATGCAGTGGGCTTATGGCACGAACAATGCCAATAATCACCAATGGCAGAAAAATTGCTAAATAGATAGGTAGATACATATTTTTTTATGAAGTAATTATTTTAGTTATTTTAATGCCAAACAAAGCCCACAATCGACCTTTTGGGGCCCAGGTTGGCATCTGAGTAGAGAAGGTAATGTCTTGTGGTCGAATCCACTATTCCACTATGACTGTCCCCGAGAGTTCTGGTCTTACATGATTATGGAAGCTCCACGAACCTTGCTCGCCAAATCTGAAAGTGAATGTTTGTTCTGGCAGTAACAACTTACAAGGGTCAAATACATCACCCTTTCGGATGCCATATTCTACACAAGCCTTTGATCCAAAAGATTTTGCTTGATCGCCAGGAAGAGCATAGGCGTCAGAAGGGTAGGCATCGTGTGTGGGATGCATATCACCCGCAGGCCACACTGGCGCTGTTGCTTTGCTGACAAATGTGACTACTTCTCCAGCTTTGATTGTAATGGCGGAAGGGATGAATCCTGTATCAGTTATTTCTATAACATTCTTTTCTGAAATGGGTGGTTCGGATATAGGTGCTGGCGCAGTTACCGTCTCTGTTACCGTTGGTGCGGTGACGCTGGGGTGGGGCCTTGGGATATGGATGAAATTCCCAATGATCCATCCGACTACCAACGAAATGATTACTGCTGTCCAAATTTTTGATGTATCTATCATATTTTAGTTTTGATTAATGATTATTATCGAGCTTGTCGACCTTTTAAGACTCGTTAGCATGTGCAGTCAGAGTCTCGTGATTTACATTCCTTGCATTCGCCAATGGGACGGCCGGGAACGCAACAGCTCTCTTTACATTCCTTGCACTCACTAACTGGCCTGTCGTGAACACAGCATTCTTCTTTAATCATCATCGGGCCGCAGCACTGAAACTTTTCTCCTGTCTTTGCTTTAATGTTCTTGCCGCAGCTTGTGCAGGACAAGGTGTATTCTTTAGTTTTCTCAGCCATATATTTAACTTTAAATTGTAAAGATTTGCTATACTGTAAGTGTCGACTTTTGACTATTTCACTTACCATAGCATTGTAGTCAATCTTTGTTTTGCGAGTCAAGACTACAAATGTATAGTTACTATGAAGCCAAAATGCTGCCTCAAAAATGAAATAGAGAAACCTATTTGTGTTTGCTCATACGAGGAACTGTTTTCCATTTTAGGTAAGAAGTGGGTAGTTTTGATCCTTCGAATCATTCATATCTTTGGTTCTTCTGGTTATAACGAAATATTTAATAAGATTTCCGGTATAACTCCCAAGGCATTTGGTGATAAGCTTAGAATATTGGAGAATAGCGGACTGATAGAGAGAAAAGTTGTTAGCGAGCAACCGCTTCGGACTGAATATTCCTTAAGCTTTGAAGGTGAAAAACTCTTGGCGAGTCTCGGGCCTTTTTTTGATGAGGTGTTGAAATTGTAGATGAAAAGTATATACTCCGAGATGGAAAGATTACCGATGGAGCTATTTGATTTTTTGATTATTGTAAA
>JALLOP010000097.1 GCA_027718005.1 Patescibacteria group bacterium AH-259-L07
GTATTATGTCAAAATGTATTTTGCATCGCTTACTAAGCAGAAAATCAAAAACCTTGCCGACGCTGATATAATTTACCAGCGCGGAGAAAGTTATTTTCACAAGGGCGTGGTTGATACAATGTGGTTGGAAGACAAAAGATATGTGGTACACATTTATACATGGCATCCGCACAACATACGCAAACCGTCCCGCCCTTCTTGACGAATTTAAGGATGTGTAAATTATTAATAGCCATGATCCAAAAACAAGCATTAGATATATTAAAACTCGGACATAATGTGTATGTAACTGGGCCTGCCGGAAGCGGCAAGACTTTTCTGTTGAACGAATATATTGATTTCTTAAAGAGCAAGGGTGTCGGCGTGGGAATAACAGCGTCTACCGGGATTGCTGCCACCCATATGAATGGAATAACTATTCACTCGTGGTCTGGCTTGGGCATTAAAGATGAATTGTCAGATAAAGATATGCTTGAACTTTCAAAGAAAAGATATCTTGCGCGACGGGCTGAAAAGACCAAAGTTTTGATTATAGACGAAGCTTCAATGCTGCACTCGTTTCGTTTGGATATGGTTGATATGGTTTGTAAGATGTTTAAACAAAATCTTCGGCCATTTGGCGGTATGCAGGTTGTGCTGTGCGGCGATTTTTTTCAATTGCCTCCCATAAACAGAAACGGCAATGATGCAATACATTTTATTGATAAATCACAAATATGGCAGAATATGAATTTAAGGGTATGCTATCTTGATGAGCAATATCGTCATAATGATGATACATTAATGCAGGTACTTAATGACATACGGACAAATAATGTTGGAGAGCATACGTTGGAGCCGCTGCGAAAAAGATATAAGGGGAGTATTGCTGGTCTTACAGCGCTAACAAAGCTTTATACGCATAATATTGATGTTGATTTTATCAATAATAAGGAACTTGAAAAATTGCACGGAGAAGCAAAGATGTATAGTATGGATTCCATGGGTAACCGTAAATTAGTAGAAATTTTAAAAAAAAGCTGCCTTGCGCCGGAAAAATTGATTTTAAAAAAGGAGGCAATGGTAATGTTTGTTAAAAATAATTTTGATAAGGGATATGTAAACGGCACATTGGGAAAGGTTATTGATTTTGATTACGAAGGATTACCTGTTGTAAAAACGTTCAAGGGCAAAAAAATTATTGCAGTCCCTGAAAGCTGGAGGATTGAAGAAGACGGAAACGTAAAAGCGGAAATTGTACAGATTCCGCTTCGCCTGGCCTGGGCGATTACCGTTCATAAAAGTCAAGGGATGACGCTTGATGCCGCAGAAATTGATCTTTCAAAATCATTTGTGGAAGGGATGGGATATGTGGCACTTTCAAGGATGCGTTCGCTTGAAGGATTAAGGCTCATGGGATTGAATAAAATGGCGCTTAAGGTGAACAAAAGAATATCTTTGTTAGACAAACAGCTTATTGAAGCGTCAGAGATCAGCGCGTGCAAACTTCAAGCTCTGACTTCTCAAGAAATTGAAAGAAGTCAAAAGACATTTTTGCATTCTCTTATGCCAAAAGGAAGGCAAGAGCCATCTTCTACATACGAGAAAACAAAATTACTTGTTGAACAAAAACTTTCAATTAAAGAAATTGCCAAACGACGCGGCCTGTCACCAGGAACTATAGTGGGACATTTAGAAACATTGCTTTCCCGCAGAGAAAATTGTAACCTAGATTATCTGCGCTCTGTCCTACCTAGAGATCGCTTTCAAAAAATCAAAATCGCTTTTGAGAAAACAAAAGATACTCGATTATCTCCTGTTCGCAAAATCCTTGGGCATAGTTTTTCGTATGACGAATTAAGGCTGGCAAGGTTGTTTTTGGGTAAAAAGAAAATAATCTGAATAATTCTTAAGAATATTTCTTTTGTAATAATTGAGAAATTCCATTGCGATATGCCATTTTTATCAAAACAGGACCGTATCACCATTTTCAAATCTCTTTTCAGGGGCAGAACTGATGTTTTTGCTCGAAGATGGGAGAAATAGGATGGCAGTGTAAGCGGGTATTCGCCTGCATATAAAGATTGGTCCAAGAAACAATATGCAGCACTCAATGACTCTTTTATTGAGAGACACCTGATAGGATCAATTGTTATTGGTCTTTATCCGCTGCTTTCAGATAATACTTCATATTTTATTGCTGCTGATTTTGATGGCAGTAATTGGTTGGAGTCAGCTAAAAAATTTTTAAATGTTTGTGATAAACATACGCTTTCTGTCTACCTTGAACGCTCTCGTTCCGGTAACGGCGGCCATGTGTGGTGCTTTTTTGAAGAGAAGTATCCGGCGTACAAAAGCAGGCAGATATTTTTTCATCTACTCAGAAAATCAAAAAATATTGATGCGCTGGATAAAGAAGATAGTTTTGATCGTCTTTTCCCAAATCAGGATTATCACTCAGGTAAAGGGCTTGGCAATCTCATTGCTTTACCATTGCAAGGAAAACCTCGAAAAAAAGGCAACAGTGTTTTTCTAAGCGTGGAGAATGATTTTAAGCCAGCTCATGATCAATGGAACTTTTTCAACAAGGTTGAAAAAGTATCTACAAAAAAGTTAGACGGGCTCTTTGAAAAATTTACCAATACTAAACCACAAAAAAAGGAAAAATTAAAAGGCAAAAAAATATCAGTAACAATAGCCGAGTATATTTCAATCCCTAAACTCTATATGAGCAGTATGTTGGCAAATTTTTTACGTGAGGAGCTTAATTTCTTGAATTCAGAATATATAATTAAGCAAAAAATCGGCGTATCAGTATACAAGATAGAAAAATATTTCAAAACAGTTATTACCGATGACGGCAATGTTCTCATTCCGAGAGGATTTCTTTCTCAATTAGTAGAGTATTTTAAGGAACATGGTATTGATTTTGTGATTCAAGATAAAAGAAATAAATTAGAAAATTTCAACTTAAATCCGACCTTTGAGTTATTTGATTATCAAAAACAAGCCCTTGATCATTTTGACAATACAGATTCAGGAGTTCTTGTTGCTCCGCCTGGGTCAGGCAAAACTGTTATGGGGCTGGAACTTATTGCCAGAAAAAAACAGCCGGCCCTTATTCTTACCCACAGAAAACAAATATACAATCAATGGGTGGAGAGCATTGAGAACTTTCTTGGAATCCCTAAAAAAGATATCGGACAATTTGCCGCTGTTAAAAAAGAAATCAAGTATCCCATTACAACGGCTATGGCACAGACTCTTGCAAGAGTAGAAAGTTGGGAATCACTTACATCGGCTTTTGGTTTACTTCTTGTTGATGAATGTCACCATATGCCTGCCAGAATGTTTCGTGATGTTGTAACAAAATTCAATACATATTATCTCTATGGTTTAACTGCGACACCAAAACGTAAACATAATGATGAGAAACTTATTTATGCTTATTTAGGAAATATTGTTCACGAAATTTCCAGGGATTATAAAGATAGAAAAAGGAAAACAAAGAAACCAGAAGGTTCTCAAGTGGATATTATTACAAGAGAAACTAATTTGTCATTGCCCTTCTCAGCAAAAACCAGCGATTTTCAAACTATTTCTAAAATTCTTACTTTTGATCCCGTAAGAAACAGTTTGATTTATGACGATGTTACAAAAGAAGCAGGGCAGAATAATACGTGTTTAATTTTAACCGAAAGAAAAGAGCACGTAGATATTTTACATTTTTATCTCAAAAGAGATTTTGAAGTCCTCACACTTACGGGAGATATGACCCCAAAGAAAAGAAAACAACAGGAGAGACAGATACAAGAGGGCAATTTTCAAATCCTTATTGCCACTGGCCAACTTTTTGGCGAAGGGAGCGATATCAGTAATTTAGATTGTCTCTTTTTGGTATTTCCGTTTTCATTTGAAGGCAAACTTATTCAATATATCGGTAGAATAGAACGTGGGGAAGATAAAATTAAAAAGGTTTATGATTACCGCGACAGCAGCATTGAAATTTTAGAAAAATTATTTAAGAAGAGGAAAAGATATTATAATAAGATTTACCCCGTTAGAGGATTGAGAGGTTATTTAAATTGATAGAGCTTATTACTATAAAAGGACTGATATAAATTTACACTAATCTTTTTGTAGTAATAAGCTTTGTTGATTTAGACCGATCCTCAATCCTCTAACGGGGTTGACTAAAGAGCGAGGTAATTCCTCCCTGCCTGCCGGCAGGCAAGGCTTTTTGGGTTGTGGAAAAGTGGTATTGACAGGATAATTATTATGTTCTAGGATAAAAATGTTAAAAAAAAACGATCCTTAACAAGGAGGAAGTATTTATGCTTAACAACTCGGTTGATCTTGGTAAGGCCGTTGATGCCAAAGATTTATTCGATGCATTAGTGAATTCTGATTATATGAAAAACAGAGGATATGGAATACTCTATGCTCATCCATATTATGACGAGAATCAAACACAGATTAAAAAGGGCGGTGTTACAATTGCTAAGGGTACAAAAGGCAAGATTAATAGATATGGTTTATGTTATGAGCACGAGAACGAATTGTTATATGTCCATATTCGTATTGAGATTGGCACTACTACAGAATTCAGCTATAACATTACAATGGGGGATGAAAAAATAATTGAGGCTGATTTGGTAGAGTTTAGCTAAGGGCATGTAGA
>JALLOP010000098.1 GCA_027718005.1 Patescibacteria group bacterium AH-259-L07
AAAAAAATGATCAAAACATTCAAAAAGAGATTAAGGAGACACAAGAACGTCTTAAATCTCTTAAGAGACAAGCGCGCGGCGAGAGTACGCGTAAAAATATCTATATAGTTCCCGGAGCTATTGTTATTGCTGGATTGTTAATTGCAGGATCAATTATTGTCTCTCAATCTGGTGTTGAGTCGAACGGTTCTTCTGCTGACAATGCCGTTGCCCAACAACAGCCATCAGCCCCATCGCCAAGCTTTGCCTCTGGCGGTCAAGCTGATAATATAAAATCCGTAAGCGCAGAGGATCATATTAGAGGTAATCCAGAAGCACCAGTTATACTGGTAGAGTTTTCCGATCTTGAATGCCCATTTTGCAAGCGATTTCATTCCACCATGCAGCAGGCCATAGGTGAATATAGCGGTCAAGTTGCCTGGGTATATCGCCATTTTCCCTTGGATCAGCTTCATTCCAAAGCTCGAAAAGAGGCAGAGGCCACAGAATGTGCGAATGAGTTAGGCGGCAATGACGGGTTTTGGGCTTATATAGACAGATTGTTTGAAATAACTCCTTCTAATAATCGACTCGATTTAGAACAGCTGCCTCAAATTGCTCAAGACGTAGGACTTGATCGAGATAAATTTGAAGAATGTTTAAATAGTGGAAAATACGCTCAGCACATAGAATCTGATTATTCTGACGCAGTTGCCTCGGGCGGCAGAGGAACACCATATAGTGTGGTTATCGCAGCAAATGGCAAAAAGTTTCCTGTTAGCGGTGCTCTGCCGTATTCATCACTGAGATCGCTTATCGAATCAGCGCTGAAGGAGCAATAATATGCACATACCAGCTATATTACCACCAAATCCTTTAGAGGAATTAGAACAAAAGGACATGCGCCTTCGGCGCATAACTAATTTCAGAATCTTGGGAAAATCCTTTAAATTAGCGATTTCAAGGATTTTTCAGATTCCTCAATTATAGAAAAATGGCTGAACTAAAACAACGTACAAAACGAGAACGGCGCCAGTTAAAAAAACAGCGCCAAATTGAAGAGCGCAAACGAGCACAACGAAGACAAAGGGTTAAAAAAATAGTAAATATTATTATATTTATTCTTGTTATAGGGGGAGGAATATTTGCATTGG
Organism: Patescibacteria group bacterium AH-259-L07; assembly: GCA_027718005.1. GTDB lineage: Bacteria > Patescibacteriota > Patescibacteriia > UBA2591 > UBA6264 > JALLOO01. The sequence continues at coordinate 1,134 of JALLOP010000098.1, forward strand.
TTTGGTTTTCATTAACCGCCTCTAAATTACCGCCAACTACTATGGAGGGTCATATTGAGCAGTCTCCGCCGCGTCATATTCTAAATCAGCCAATGCCAGAGGTTATTCAAAAACATATGCTTGAGCACGCCGATGGCAGAGGCAGACCAGGAGTCATTATTCAATATAATTGTGATACATTTGAGTGTGAACCAGATAACCTAAAAAAGTTAACTGATTTAGTAAAACAATATCCGGATAATGTATATCTTGCGCCCAACAATTATGATGGCAAAATTATTCTAACCAAGCTTGGCAAGAGAAAAATTTTAAATGAATTTGACGAGGAAGCAATCCGCAATTTTATTGAATAATAATTTTTAAAAGGCCGAATAAACAAAAAGTTAATAATTAAAAACAATCAACAAATTTATGAACAAAGCTGCATTAATTATTGTTATCGTACTGGTAGTTATTATAGGAGGATATTTTGTTTTTCGCGGAGAGCAATCTGTTCCGGAGAGTGCTGTGCCCGTACCCGGACAAGAGTTAGTCCCTGAAAAAGTTGTTACACCGGGTGGAACAGGAGAACCTGTAGAGGTATTGGTAAGAGAAATTAGTATGGTGTCTGGCAATTTATTTTTTAGTCCGAAAACGCTTGTCCTTGCCAAGGATCAACCAGTAAGAATTATGTTCCAAAATACAGGCACCCATACATTTACGATTAAGGAGATGGGAGTTAACGTACCGATTAGTGGAAGTTCTGCCACGGCTGAATTTATTCCTGCCATATCAGGGACGTTTGAGTATTACTGCGCTGTTCCCGGCCATCGCTCTGCCGGAATGCTCGGTTTACTAACGGTTGAATAATTAAAGCGTGCTTGCTTTGTCCGGCATCAATGCAATCACTGTTCGAGATATTGGGCTGCTTGCGGGGACGCTGGCACTCGTGGCAAGCAGCTTGCCATCCCGTTTCAAGAATCAATTTAATTTTCTAGACTAATGTATGTAATCGAGATACTCAAAAGATATGTCAAAAAAACAATAGTTACGGGCATCACATTTCTAGCTGTTTTCGGTATAATTTTTTTCGTTTATCAGGTTTTTTATGCCGGAAAAATTCTTCCCGGGGTTCGGGTAGGAGCTGTAGATGTCGGCAGTCTTCGCCAAGAAGAAGCGAGAGAAAAATTAGAAAACCACCTTAAGAATATCCAGGAGAACGGACTGGTTCTTCTTATTGAAGGGGAGCGAGAATTCATACAATTGGAAAATATTGGTTTTGCACTATCCCATGAAGAAACTTTTAATTCTGCTTGGTCAGTGGGCCGTCGGGGATCGTGGGTCAATCAAATCAAAGAACGCGTGCAAGCCCCTTTTGTTGCTGCATCTATTGACCCCCAGATAGAGGTAAATGAGAACAGCCTTGAAAATGAAATTGCCACATTAGCAGAGCTTAAAGATCGTCCTCGAAAAGATATTCGTTTTTATATTGAGAATGCCGAGGTGGACATACTGTATGACACGAAACCAGGAAAGTTTCTTGATAAAGCCGAGACGAGAGACCTTGTCATTGCCTCTATAAAAAATCTTAATCTTTCACCAATTAACATATTTTTAAAAGATGATCTTCCGCAAGTAAATGTTTCCTCGGTGCCCCGGGCACAAAAAGAGGCGGAACAGATTATCTCCACGCCTCTCAATTTAGTATATAAAAGACAGAACTTTTTTGTCTCAAAGAATCAGATCGGAAGCTGGATCGTTTCGGCATACGAAAGAGATCGTTTGGTCCTTGGTCTCGATCAAAAAGCAATAAGTTCTTATGTGACGGAGCTTGCTCAAAAGATCAATACTGCTCCGCAAGATATACGAGTACAGGTGAGAGATAATAAGGTGGTTGATTTTATTCCTCCGAAGTCAGGCAGGGTTCTTGAGGAAGACAAAACCATAGAGCTTATTATAGGTATACTTGAGGGGCGTCGTCAGGGAAAAGAGTTTGACCAAGAAATTTCGCTGCCGGTTATCATAAAAAAACCGTTCATTGATGAAACCGCCTCGTCATTAGGAATTACTGAACTCATTGGAAAAGCAACCACACCTTTTGTCGGAAGCCCGGAAAATCGCGTTCACAACATAAAAAACGGGGTGAAGTTTCTCACAGGTATACTTATTCAACCGGGCGAAGAATTTTCCACTATCAAGTCATTAGAGAGAATAGACAATACTACTGGCTATCTCCCTGAGCTTGTTATCAAAGGAGATCGTACGATACCTGAGTTCGGCGGGGGACTCTGCCAAGTTTCTACAACTCTGTTTCGAACTGTGCTTGCTGCCGGTCTCCCGATAACAGCCCGTAGGAATCATTCCTACCGCGTACCTTATTATGAGTATGATGGAGAGGGCGACTTTATCGGACCGGGGCTTGATGCAACAATTTATAATCCTGATCCTGATTTTAGATTTGTAAATGATACAGAGGCGGCAATCCTTATTCAGGGATATGTAAAAGGCGATAAAATCACTTTCGAGCTATATGGAACTAAGGATGGCAGGGTGGCTGAGGTTGATGGCCCGCATACCTTAAGCACGCTTCCTCCTGGTCCTCCCATTTATGCCGAAACAGACACATTGCATAAGGGAGTAACCAAACGGATTGAGAGCGCTCATCCCGGAGGCGAGGCCGTTGCCACGTACAAGATTACCTATCCTGACAGTTCTGTGAAAGAACAAGTCTTTAAAAGCTATTACCGTAAGTGGCCGGCGCGGTATCTAGTGGGAACCCTAGAGCACTAGCTAATCTTTTTAGCTCGAATAACAGAAAAATAGTGATCTTTCAAGACAAAATAATACATTAACAGAGAATTCCTCTCCCACTTCTAAACAGGCAACGTAGGTTGGCTGTTTTTTTATTTATTCTTAAATTAATCCGTAAAAAATCCTCTGATGAATTTATGCGCGTCGGTTCCGGTGATTTGGACAAATTTAACTAAGGGCTTAACGTAGGGTTTTCCCCAACAATACACATTGACTTTTCAATAATCACCTGCTAAACTACAATTAATGCCTAAGCTTAAGCCTAAAATCTACTTTGATTCTACTATTCCGAATTATGTTTTTAATGATGAATATCCTGAAAAACAGAAAGCCGCTCAAAAAATATTCAATTCAGCTCATAAGAATAAAATTCTTACTTTTATTTCACCAATTACTGTTTATGAAATCGAAAATTCAGATGAACCGCGTCGCGCTGATATGCTCAAATTGTTAAAAGGATGTATTCTGTTTCAAGAAACCCCTGAGGCTGAAAAATTAGCTCGGGAGTATATTAAGCGCGGTGTATTTACCAAAGTTAACCGTGAAGATGCACGGCATGTAGCGTATGCTGTCTATTATGGCGTTGATATTATTACGAGTTATAACTTTAGTCAT
>JALLOP010000099.1 GCA_027718005.1 Patescibacteria group bacterium AH-259-L07
GGACTATGCTCATGTTCACCGCATGCGTTGCTGCTCCTTGAGGACTTCGGCTGCCTCCAGATATTTTTCTCGTTACTACCATTGGTCGTATCTGCTGCTCTGCATGGTTGTTGGTCAGTGGTACGCCTGCATATTTGATTGCCGTCAGTAACTGTCCTCCTTGTCTTTTGATGCGTGTTTGTACCTTCTGCGTATCTGTATGTTGGTATGTTCTTCTTTGAATACGCTCCAGTTTTTTCAGATATGTCTTATACGCTTCCTTACGTTTTGTTCCCTCAAACGGCGATTCCACAATTGCCTTTAACTCATGAAACATCTGCTTGAGCTTTCTATGCAATGCGATTACTTCTTTTGAAGCACTATCCCGCCCTGCCGCTTCTCGACTCGTTCGTAATAAATGAACCCAGCAACTTTGTTGCTCCATTCCTAAATGCTCATACGACGCATAATCATCTCGTATGAGTACACCCTTTGGCTTTTCGCCCAATATCGTCTTTGGCACACCTTTTCCTCGTGTTTCTTCTATGGTGTAACACGCCGCCCGCTTGCTCGAAAAAAGCCAACACCAACTGTTGATACCTTCTACACGCCACCCTGTTTCGTCTCCATGTTTTACCTTACTTCTCTGTATGTGTTTGATAATTTTCTCGTACTTTGTGCCAAATCGTTTTTTGAGCCGATGCAGTATATCCTGTATGCCCCCTTGACTTAGCTTAATATCGTATTGTTCTTTGAGCGCTTCTTCCATTTTCGCCAACGGCGTGCGAAGCCGGTATTTATGAAACAGTATCCAGATTATGAGCTGTAAACCAAGACGAAATCCTTCAAGCGTACCTTGTGGCACTGCACGTACTTCTTTATTACAACGACGACACCATTGGCGTTGTATATGGTAGCGCGTGACCATTTTCTGCGGCGGTGGTATATCTTCAACTACACGCTCATAGGTTGCGGTGGTTTGTTCCAGTTCATCCCCACATTCAAAACAATGTGAAAGATATATTTCCTTTTCCTGATCTACCTTTTTCGGTTTCCTGCGTCCGTGTCCTTTGTGGCCCCGTTGTCCTCCTCGCTTGCGACCATTCTTTGATTCAGACTGTTGCACATTTGTTTTGAAAATCATTCCTGCGAGTTTATCTTTATGCGCATCGGTTGATTCGAGTTTCGATTTCAATTCTGATATCGCTTTCTTCAAAAGTTTATTCTGTACTCGTAGCTCGTGATTCTCTTGTTCCAGGCGGTCTGCACGTTCTTTCTGTTGCTCCCTTGCACGTTCCACCCGCGCTATCCGTTGACGCAGATACCTCATCTCTTTTCGCAATAATTGTTCTTCTTGTTTTGACATATGCTCCCATTATACATCTTTTCTGGAAAATACTGAATAGTTACGTTAGATAGTTGACTAATTTTCTCGTTATGATATACTTTACACTGTTAATACCATAACATTACTTTATTATGAACAAAATTACTATTGACCCAAAAATTAGATTTGGCAAGCCCTGTATTAAAGGCACGAGAATTGCTGTTGTTGATATTCTCAATCTTTTGGCTGCTGGCTACACGATTGAAAAGATCCCCGCACAGTACCCAGGAATCACCAAAAAGGATGTTCTTGCTGCGATTGAATTTGCTGCTAACTTGAGCGAAGAGCCCACCAGGGTATTTGCGCAAGTTTTAGTCCAAAGATAACATATGAAAATTTTTGCTGACCATTGTATCCACACCGATGTGGTACAAGCGTTGCGAGATAAGGGATTTAACGTAGAAAGAGCTATTGACGCAGGGCTAGAAAAATCTCCTGATGAAAAAATCTTTAATTATGCCATTAAAACGTCCCGCATTTTACTTACGTTTGACAGGGATTTTGGCAATATCATCCGTTTTAATATCAAACGTTCTGCTGGCATTGTTATTATCTCTGTTGAGAAAATGTCATGGAAAATGATTATTAAGCAAACTGTTAATTTCTTTCAAAAGAATAAAGAAAAGAATCTGGCCGGCACTATTTACATTATTGAGCCAAAAAGAGTTAGGATTTGGCCAAAATAATATTGACAATCTAATATTTCTTATTCCCGCAACTTGTAATGAGCTGTTTTTTTGTTTCTAAATCTAAGAGGGGCGCGGGATGACAAGGGGGGGCAGGTTAAACCTGTTAGGGGGTTGTTATGGACTTAAGGGTTTAACCCTTAAGTAGGGGGTTAATTGTGGTAGGCGATAGGTATTGCTGGACTAATGTATGCGAGTATTTTTTGTATGAGCTGTTTTAACCATGTGAGCAGAGAAAACCTACCATCTACGAGGTCCGACCTCGTAGGTAGCTCCATGTCACTTGGGAACTCGGTTCCCAGGTTGGTTGAAGTGGTGGAGATGAGGTCGTTGGTTTGGGAATCTGTTGATTGTTCGAGGGATTCTAATTATGCTTTTAATTCATCATTTTCGGCTTTGAGTTCTTTGATCATCTAAATCCGTTCTCTGCTTCCGCAATCTATTCTACAGTTCCATTTTTTTAAAAACAAATTCCTTAATACGAACCGCAGATTCAAGCGCTTGCTTGCATTCTTTAAACGTGAACTCAGGATAATCACCAGGATACCGCGTCTCAATATAATACCGATTAAGTAAAATGATATCCTGATGAACTTCTTTTATGTCTGGCTCAAGGTCAATAAGAAGCGTTTCAAGTTCAAGAAGATCATGAATTTTTGGAAATTTCTTTTTATGAAAAACTAAGAGTGATTTAAGGCATTTTTCAGCCATCTGTTGTGCAAGAAAGCAAGCCGTACTCGGCGCCCCTCCATTCTCTTTGAGAATGGCGTTGATAGAAAGCTCATCTTCTTCTGCTTTCCTAAGCTATTCAAAATAATCACTTTCTCTCTTATGCTGCATATAATACTTTACCTTTAGTAAGAATATCATTGATAAAGAAATCTCCTCGTTTCTTTCTTTTCTCTACATGTTCTGGTGTATATACAAGCACATCAATAGGAAAGAGGCGCGGGAATAACAATCCATCAATCTCTCGTGCCAATGCTCTGGTGTTTTCTGTTTTTGTTATAATAAATAAATCAACATCACTGTCTGGCCCTGGTTTTCCCCACACATATGAACCAAATAAAATAATCTTTTCAGGGTGATACTCCTGAACAATTTTGTTAACCACTGCTTGTATTTTCTTTGTATTTTTCTTGGTCATACAACTGAAATATATTTATAGGGCGTGGGATGACGTGCGGGAATTGATCATTTATTAATGATCATTACTTGCGTCTCCGGGAGACGTAGTTCTTAATGCACCGGCTGATGAAAAACACATTGGCTAAACCAGGAGGCGCCGTTGATGTCTGTTCTGGTCCAGCAGTGCTTTGTTTGGCGTCAGGGGCTGTAAATACTGGTTCAGGGGGTTGTTCTTTGGGATTGATTTTGGGGTTTTCCATATCACGATTTTTTATAACAGAAAAATTCTATATCACGATTTTTAGCCAAATTTTTATATCTTTTGGTTTAATTTTGTATTTTTTAGGTTTTTATCTCACGATTTTTGCAGATTATATTAAATACACAGGTAAAAATTTAAGTTCCGCGCTATTTTTTGCCTGAATTTATGCGAAATCGCCTTTGTCATTTCGAGCGAAGCGAGAAATCTCACGAGTTTCATGGTATAAATCTCACGACTTTTGCAGGTTTTTGTAATTTTTAGCAAAACTCGTGATACAGAATACAGTTAATTCTGAGCCAGATAATTTAATGGATTTAGAAAAACAAATAATTTCCTTATGACGAGCTCTAACCATTTAATCAATGAAAACTCACTCTCCTCTTTGTCATTTCGAGTGAAGCGAGAAATTTCACCTGCGCTGTTTTCAGAAATCAGTTCTTTGCTATTTCCTAATTCTTGGCTAGAAAGCGCTTCTAACGCCTGTATTTTAGCTTCTAGGGCCTTTATTTGCGTTTGCTGTTCTTTTATGGCTTCAATTAAAGGAGCGACAAGAACTTTATAATCAACTGAGTTAAATTCTCCCATATTCTCATTCATTGCTTCTGGAAATACTTCTTTAACATTTTGGCCAATAAGTCCTATTCCGTGGGGTTTTGCGCTATATTTTTGTATTTCATCATATTCATCCCATCTCCAATCAAAGGTAACACCTTTTAATTGACTAATTTTATCCAGAGCGTTTTCTATTGGTTGAATGTTTTTCTTTAATCTTATATCACTTTCTGCTGCAATACAACTAGTTGCAGAATCATCACTGTTGGTATCAACACAGACCGTTCCGCCTTTAACTTCT